>DMZB01000170.1 GCA_003482405.1 Lactobacillus sp.
CTGCAACACAACCAATCGATCAATTGGCCGCTGTAAAACATCTTCCAAGCGATGTTCAATGATGATGACCGTGAGTCCTTGTTGGCGTGACAAGTGATCGATCAGCTCAATCGACGCCTTCCCGGAAGCTGGGTCCAAACTTGCTAACGGTTCGTCAAACAATAAAATATTGCTTTCGTCGATTAACACACCGGCCATGGCAACACGCTGCTTTTGACCGCCCGAGATTCCTTGTGGCGTGTGATCCAACAAGGGTTTTAAATCCAGTCGTTTCGCCCACTTTGCCGTTGCTTCGCGCATTTCCGTTTGACTACGATTATCATTTTCCAGTGAAAATGCGATGTCTTCTTTCACTGACAGCCCAACAAACTGACTATCAGGATCCTGTAAAACTGTACCGACACTAAAAGACAGTTCAAAAATTGAGCTGTCTTTTATGTCATGACCGGCAATGGTTGCCGCTCCAGTAATTTCGCCAGGATACGACTGTGGAATCAGACCGTTAATGCATCTGCCCAAGGTCGATTTGCCTGAGCCAGAAGGACCGGCCAACAACACTTTTTCACCTGGATAAATGTCAAGGTTGATGTGCTTAAGCGTCGGCTCCGACTGACTGTCATATTGAAACCCAAAGTCCTTAAATGAAATGATTGGTTCAGTCATGGATTACTTTTCCTTTTTCAAACTCCCATGTTGGGCACGCGTCCGAGAATAAAGCACAATTAGAATTGTTCCGATAATTGCGACAGAAATGCTGTTAACGATCCAAGTGGTGACCCCTTGAAGGTACACTTTCGCCGCAGGTTCATGATAAACCAAAACATCGCCGGTTGGCGCAATTAACACCCAAGCCACGAAGTTCACAACGATTTGGTACACGTTGAACCATACTAATTTCATTGTCTTAATTGGGCCGCCAGCAATGTTGAGGCGATTCTTGGCAAGACCAAACGCAACCCCGACCAGTCCATCAGTAATCACCCACGTCCACCACGGTGAGCCATAAGTCACGAAGTCATTCAAGCTGTGACCGATGAAGACTGCCAGACCACCAGCAACTGGGCCATATAAGGCCGATAACAGTGCCAAAAAACCAGCAGCCACATTAAATTGAGTGTTTGGAATCCCCGTGGGAATGGCCACAAACTTCATTAAAACAAAGATCACAGCAGCCCCAATTCCTGTTGCCACCACGGTACGAATCGAATTCGATGATTGATTCTTATTCTTCATAACACAACTCCCTTTCCCGGTGCGTATGCTGCGCACATACCAAAGCAGCCAACAATAATTGCAAAACAATTGATGAGTTCCTATGCGTTTTGAATAATTGACGGTGGACTTCAAACTGAAGCCGGGCAACACTCTCCTTAAACGTGCACCCAACTTCTGAAGCCGGGCAACACTCTTTCATAAACGTGCACCTGTCGCCCAGAAGTCTGTGCATAACCCTTCTAAAACGTGCACCCAACTTCTGAAGCCTGTGCATAAGCTGTAAGCCAAGTCATTCGCAAGCCCACCGAATGTCTCGTCTTACTTCTTATTGCTCGGCTTCAAACCGAAGTCGGGCAACACTCTACAAAAAAACGCCCCTACATATACTGTAAGGACGCTTTCGCGTGGTGCCACCTAACTTCAAGCCTGACGAAACCAAAAGTCGTCAAACTTCTTCATCACAGTTAACGGTGTGCACCGAAACTGGCTTCATTTGTCACCAGTTTAACTTCTTCAAGACCATCTTCACGCCGATCAATCATCGTTTGCACCAAACACGACTCTCTTAGCATTGACTCAACATTACTCATCCTGTCACAGTTTACTCATCAATATTTAACTTTCCAAAGTATAGCGCACTTTGTGATCATCCTGCAAGACGCAGAATGACAAGATTTGACGTACTGTAAGAAAATGACAATTTGATTGGACAAGAAATGTTGCATTAGCTTCGTTCATCAATGATTTTCGCTGAAATTCCGTTACCAGATAGAATTCTGGCGGCATTATAGTTACTCAATCCTGGTCGATATGTCAGAAAAATCGCATGTCCTTTAGGCACCTCGTCAATCCGTTCACGCAATTGACTCAATGGAATATTCAATGTCGCTGTGACACTGCCGCTACTACGTTTGCCACCCTCTCGGACGTCTAGAAATACTGCTGTCCGGCGATCTTCATCAGATAAATCACTCAAACTAATCGTCTGGCCGACCTGTTGCATTTGGTTTAAGGCCACATACCCAGCAATGTTGATTACATCCCGTGTTGATGAAAATGGCGGCGAATAAGGTACCTCGATGTCTGGCAGATCTTCAACTGTCAGGCCACCAGTAATAGCGGCTGATAATTGACCAATGCGTTTGTCAATGCCATGCTGACCAACTGCTTGGCCACCCAAAATTCTGCCTGTCGTTGGTGAATACATCAACTTGAAGTTGACCCGTGACGCTCCGGGAAAGAAATACGCAATGTCATAAGGTGTAATAAACGCACTTTCATAATCTGTCAGGCCAGCCTGAGCAAGCGTATGAGCGGTGAACCCAACTGAACTGAGCGTTAGGTCAAACACTTTGGCGACACCGGTGCCAACAAAGCCGCGGTAGGTGAGCGACTCTCCGTTAATGATGTCCGCCAGCAAATGCCCTTGCCGATTAGCGGCTGTCGATAACATGCTTGGAACCGGTTGCCCGGTAATCAAACTCGTTGTCTCAATCACATCACCAATCGCATAAATATGCGGCAAGTTTGTTTGCAACCGGTTATCCACGATAATGTGACCATCCTCTGCCAGTTTAATACCGGCAGCTGCAGCCACTTCATTATTCGGACGAACACCAGTTGTCGCAAGAATCATATCTGTTGATAATGTCTCGCCATCATTCAGAATTAGCGTTTTCCCCTGATCGTCGATTTGTGTAACGGTCGTGTTTAACTTTAAGTCAACGTTGTGTTTGACCAATTCCCTTTCCACTTCACTAGCAATCTCGTCATCATAAGGAAACGCAACATGCTTGGTCTGTTCAACCAACGTAACTTTCAAACCGCGTAAAGTTAGGTTATCCGCTAACTCAAGACCTGCCACGCCTGCGCCAATGATGGCCACTTGGTGCGGAGCTTGTTGTTCAATAAACGTTTCAATTTTATCAGCATCCGTCACAGCCCTTAATGTGAAACAGTTGGTCGCCGTTTCAATGCCCGTGATGGACGGCAATGTCGGCCGCGCTCCCGTTGCAACCACCAACTCATCATAGGTTTCTTCATACGTACCAGTTAGTGATTTTACGGTGACACGTTTGGCATCTGGCTCAATGCGGGTGACTTCGCTTTGAATGCGTACATCGATGTTATTTTTAGCCTTCAGTGCTTCAGGCGTCCGTTCAATCAGAGCACTGCGGTCCTTGATCACCCTGCCTAAATAATATGGCAGTGCACACCCGGCATACGAAATTTCAACACCGCGTTCAAACATAATAATTTCGGCGGACTCATTGATACGGCGCAACCGTGTTGCAAACGATGGACCGCCTGCTACTGCCCCAATCACAATCACTTTCATCATGTTGCCTCCCATCAGCTAACGTCATCTAAATAATCGACCTTTAGTTAACTCAAGCTTACTGGATGCACAGTGCCCTGACAAAGAATTTTACTCACACCACTCACTTTTCAGTTGCGGCACACGCCTCATTTCGTTTGTGACTGAATTTTAGCCAACGCATGATATTGTTTCATCATCCATGATTTATAGGTCTGTCCCTTTGGCAGTGTTTCAGTAACATTGAGCACCGGCACATGATGTTTTTTGGCCAAGTCGACCATCGCACTGACCGTTTTGTCACTGGCCTGACTGTTGTTTACAAAGAACGCAATGCGGTGATGCGTAATGTCTGCCTGCATCGTTTTAATGGATTTCGGTGAAGGATCGGTACCGTTTTCAACGGCCAGTTCAAACTTTGAATTATTCCGTTTGTATCCTAGTGCGTCTAACGTGTAATCAAAGACCGGTTCGCTAACATCCACGTGTTGGCCTTTACTGTGCGCCCTTAACTTGGCAACCTGTGCTTGAAGTGGCTTTAAACTGGCAATGTATTTTTTCGCATTAGCCGCATATTGTTTCCTGTATTGTGGTGCTTGATGACCAAATTTCTTGGCCAAATAATTGGCTAACTTAGGCATTGTTTTAGGCTGGTACCAAACGTGTTCGTTAGCCCCCGTCTTTTTACCAAGTACATCTTCACCAACACGGACCGTCGTTTGATTGTGATTACCGTTACTCTTGCTGAGCTTTTTCATCCAACCGTCGTAATCAATCCCGTTATACAAGATGAAATTTGCCTTGGATACAGCGATGCCATCCTTGGTCGTTGGCTCAAAATCATGTGGATCTACGCTTGGACTGTTAATGATTGAGGTTACTGTGCCATGCTGACCAAGAACGGCTTTCGCAACTGAACCATAAAAGTCCACACTGGTAACGACGTGAATCGGTTGACTACTGTCGGCATGTGCCTTTAACTGCTGTGGTGATGTCAAAATAAGTATCACGACTGCACCAATAAAAACTAGCAAGCTGAGTAGACCTCGACGAAATTGCTTCATAAAAAAGCCTTCTTTCTGAAATATGTAAATGGTAATGATTACTTTTTAGATATTACAGAATTCATTTCAGTCGCGCAAGTACAAATTTAAAAACGTAGTGGCTGAATGTCAAAATCAGCTACTGCGTTTGTTTGGATAACATGCTATTAAATTAGTTATGATGACCAAAACGAAGATAGGATGGTCGCGATAAAAGCAATAGGATCACACTGAGATTTACAGTAATTGCATTCATCAATTCACGCATCACAGCGCCTAAACGATATGCAGTTCCGTCAAGATTTGACAAATTGTGAAATAGAAATGTATCCACAAAAATCATCATAAACACAAAAATAACGACTGCATAAACGATTGTGCTTACTCGAATGCTCTCAGATGACTCCATCAAGCTGACGAACATCGTAATAATAACTGCAATCCACCCAGTCAACAATAAATTCGGAATCCACAAATTGACATCATGACTATGCCTCAAAACAAATACAAATACGTTAGCGACCAAAAGACCAGCATTCAACCAGTAAGAAATATGTTGAATTCGTTTCGCCCGCGTGGCCTGTTGGTCCACCTCTACCATGTGATTAATCATATTCTGATCCCCCTTGAGTAATTCATCCACCGTGACGTGGTAAACGTTACTTAAGGTGATTAGGCTAGCAATGTCAGGATAACTACGATCATTCTCCCAACTTGAAATGGTCTTTCGTGACAGCTGCAACTGATCAGCCACCTCCGCCTGGGTTAATTGTTGCCTCTGTCGCAACTGTTTCAATTTCATTCCAATTTGCATTCCTTATCACCTCGCTTAGAGTATCAATCGAATATGGATCATCATCAAACTAAGTATCATAGACACGTTGGGAGACGTGGAGTTTGACGATTATTTTGCCATTGAAACCGGGTATCACTCTTTTGAAAACCATATCTTAATTTCGCGCTCCGCTGCTTCTGGACTGTCAGAACTGTGGACAACGTTGCGGATGGCGCCGTCTTCCCACGCACGCCCATAATCACCACGAATCGTACCTAATTCGGCTTCGTCAGGATTTGTCTTCCCTGCCATTTGACGAAAAGCAGCCACAATGTGTGTGCCAGTGGCCACGATGGCGACGATTGGACCAGATTGCATATAGTCGACAATCTCTGGAAAATATGGTTTGTCGACCTTGTCGGCATAATGCGCGCGCAATTGTTCATCTGTCGCTTTTTGGACAACTTTAAGCGCCGTAATCTGATATTGTTTGCGCTCCAAACGATCGATCACATCGCCAATATGGCCGTTTGCCACACCATCCGGTTTAACCAAAATCAGTGTCCGTTCTTCTGCCATCATAATTTCCACCCTTCATAATTTCTCTACAAACTTAGTATATTTCACTTCGATTGTGAAACCTAATTAAACCATTTAAAAACGTTTTTGAACATTTTTAATCTTTTTTGTTGATTTTATATATTTTGCATGTTAAGCTAGGCTCACGCTTAAGAAAACAACATTTAATCAATAAATCGAGGTTTCAATTATGAAGTTAGCCATTATCGGGGCTACTGGTAAATCCGGTAACATGATTTTAAATGAAGCATTAGCTCGCCATCTGGACGTAACCGCAATCGTCCGTTCCCCAAAAAAGTTATCGGTCAACGTTCCCACACTTCAGCGCGATGCGTTTAACCTTACCGCTGAGGACTTAGCACCCTTTGATGTTATTGTCAGTGCGTTTGGTAACGTCGCTGGTGAAACACGTGAAGCGCACGTTGATATCGTAAAGCACTATGTTGACATCCTTAGAAATTCTGGCAAACGTATTTTGCTCGTTGGTGCTGCAAGTTACTTGTATACCGATGACAAACGGAATAAAAAGTTTTATGACACCTTATTAATGAAAACCAGTGGGTTGCGCCCCGGTTCACTAGTCCTTGAACGTGCGTACCTCACCATGAAAGAAAATGCTGACGGCTTTGACTGGACTTTTATTGCCCCCGCCGTTAACTATGAAGCCAATGGACCACGCACTGGTCATTATCAAATTGGCCGCGATGTCATTCTTAAAAACGCCGCAGGAAAATCAGTGATTTCCTACGCCGACCTCGCTGTTGCATTGCTTGACGAAGTTGAAACACCGGCTCACTTGAATATGCTTGCTGCAGTCGCAAACTAATTTTACAAACTATAAATAGAAATAATTCATTCATGAAAGAAGGATTATCATGACAACACAACCTGAAACAATTTTAGTTACTGGTGGCACTGGATTCGTTGGTGCATGGGCCATCGTCCGTTTGCTTGAACAAGGTTACAATGTCAAAACAACTATTCGTAGCATGAAAAAAGCGAACATGGTGCGCGATGCCATCGCCTCTCAGGTCGACGCAAACGACCGTTTAACGTTTGTGCAGGCTGACCTCACCCATGATGACGGCTGGACTGAAGCCAGGAACGGTGTGGACCGCGTTCTGCACGTTGCTTCTCCCATGCATACTGCGGACTCGGCCGACATCGAAACCTTCTTAAAGCCACAACGTGAAGGTGATGAGCGTGTGCTTCGCTTTGCCGCCGCTGCCAATGTAAAACATGTGGTCATTACATCGGCTGCAGCGGCCGCAAAGCCTGCCGATGACATTTCCGGTGACTCTGACGAAACCGTTTGGACAACGCCAAATGATCCGGTTCAAAACCCGTATCAACGTTCTAAGGCCATTGCCGAAAAGGCTGCTTGGGCCTGGATGGAAAACTACGACGGTGATATGAAACTATCCACCGTTCTGCCAACTGCCGTTTTTGGCCCTGTTCTTATGCCCCAAAATGACAGTTCTCAAATTTTGATTGAACAGATGATTAAAGGGCACGTTCCTGGCGCTCTGAAACTCAATTTCGACATCGTGGACGTTCGTGACCTAGTCGACCTCGAAATTTTGGTTATGCAGTCAGATAAATCTGCTGGTCAACGTTACCTTGCCGCTGCTGGTAGCCTGTCAATGCGTGAAATTGCGCAAACGTTAAAAGAACATCTCGGCGACCATGGCAAAAAGATCCGGACGATGACGATTCCAAACTGGGTCTTGCTGGTTCTGGCTAAGTTCAACGCTAACGTGGCAGTCTTTGTTGGTTTACTGGGCCGTAAATTTCACTACACCTCAGCTAAGGCAGAAAACGACCTCGGCTGGCGCCCACGCAATCCTCACACAACCATCGTCGAATCCGCTGACCGCATGGTCGAATTGCATCTTGTTGATTAACTAAACAGTATAAAAACAGACTAAGACATAACTTTTCAACTCTAACTTTAGCGGAATGCCAGCAAGCATTTTCAGCAAGCAATTTTTCTTCAACCGCAATAGTTCATGCGGATGAAAAATTGCCGCAAACGCGTTCACGAACCCAGAAATCTCCGCATAACCCAAAACAAGCGTGGTAAAGGAAATTACACCTTTACCGCGCTTGTTTTATCTTATTGCTCAATTTCTATCAGGTTCGTTCTCGCTCTCTTTATCGAAGTGCAACCACAATGCCATGAATTAAGGCTGGAATTAACCAGTATAGAAAACCACCAACCGGGAAGATCATCCACCAATATTTAGCAATAAACCACCAGAAGTTTCGCTGATGTTGATGATCCGTCACAACAATCTTTTCCTGAAACGTGGTGTCCCCTTTAATCAAGTTATCCAAACTAACGCTGAAGAGATCACTAATTTGAATCAATCGTTCAATATCCGGATAGGCAGTTCCCAATTCCCATTTAGAAATTGCCTGCCGGCTCACGTGCAAAGTGTCTGCTAATTGAGTTTGTGTCCAGTCACGTCGTTCCCGTTCTTCTTTAATGCGCTGTCCTAACATCATTTATATCCGCGCCCCTTTCTCTAATCACATTGTGCATGGTCAGGCAGAAAAGTGCACGATATTCCTCTGAGCGAGGCCGGCAACCACCAGTTGCATCCCGTGGTATCAGCATTTTAGAAGCATTGGCAGGGCGATTAACAATCAATTAGCGAAAGCTTTTTCGTTAGTTATTTGCGTCATAGTTTGGATTTAGGTCCCCTGTGTTATCGCGGTCATAGGCTTTATTGTATTGACTTGACGTATTGGTATCGTGCCCCCAGGTCGATTGGGTATCAGCGGTATCACCAAAGTCTGCTGCCGGTACATAAGCCTCCATGCCAGCAGGAACTGCTTCACCGAAACGAGGACCCGTTTTTTCAGCGCTCATATCCAACTGTTTACGCAGTTCATTCGTGACACGTTGCTTTTCAGTTTGGGGCAGAATTTCAAAACTCTGGCCGGCAATGTCATCGCTGACGCCCTGCGCGTGATCGGATATCACATGTTTTGTGGCTGTCCGGTACGACTTCGCCAATTCCATTAAGTCGCTTAAGGATAGATCCGTCCTTGACTGACTTGCTAGTGAGTCCACAAATTGGGCGTTTAATAAATTGTTCAGTTTACCGCCCTTTTTCAGTAAGGCCTGGATCACAATTCGCTGCCGTAATGTCCGGCCGTAGTCACTTTCTGGATCCTGATATCGCATCCGCGTGAACTTAAGCGCCTGTGAACCGTTCACATGAATTTCTTTACCCTTAGTGAAGTGTTGTTTCTCGTAGGTAAACGTTAACGGCGGCACAATGTCGACACCGCCAACTTCATTGACCAACTTTTCCATACCACCCATGTTTAACAGTCCATAGTAATCAACCGGGACATTAAACATATTTTGAACGGTCGCGATCGTGCTCTTTGTTTGACCAAAGTAATAAGCCGCGTTAATTTTCGTCGGAAATTGGTTTTCATGGCCACTGATAACAGCCAGTGAATCACGCGGGATACTCATCATTGTCGTGGTTTTCGTTTTGGGATTGATGGTCACTAACATCATTGAATCTGTCCGACCACCGGCCCAAACTTTTGAATTACGACCCAGCGCACCCACATCAGTCCCTAACAACAGAATTGAAATGGGCTTCTGTTCTTTAATCAACTGGCTCACGTTGCGACTCTTTTTAAGTCCTGAGGCACTGTACATCTTGCTTGTCGAACGTTCCACGCTACTAAAAACATGGTAGCCATAGCCACAGATGCTGAGCACAACGACAGCCAGCACAATTAAAACAATGTTGCGTGCGCGGTGATTTGATTGGTGTCGATCCATACGGTTGTTTTGTGGTTCACTGTCCATAAAATGGTTCCCCCTGATTTAATAACTCTGTTAATAAACTGCTACGAGTGTACGAAATTTTGACAGAGTTTAGGGGCGATTAAGTTTTTATTGCGTTAATTTTAAGTTCGGCGATAATCCTTAATTTTTTCTTAAGCGGCATCCAGTCCTTTACGTCTAAATGCCATCAAAAAGAGCACACTGCCAGCTACTAACCACGCTAGCATAACGAGACTATCTTGCCAGTTAAGATGATAACCTGGACCGTTTGTCGCGTAGATAAATTTCATCAAGATTCCGGAGTAGAGATAATCTGCAAATCGGGCAATCCTAGGCACCATTTGTCCAAGCATCGGTACAAAAACCAGTACCAGTGCAATGGGCGTACAGTTTATGCCAGCTTGCATTTGCGTGCGGCTAAACAAGCCAACGAGCAATCCAAAAATAAGGCTTTCCATCTACCAGTTGAATTTAACTGGAAGATAGAAAGCCAAGGAAATTTGTCACAGTTTTGATTTAATTAGTTACCGATTGCAGGTTTAACTTCTAAGAAAGCGCCCTGCTTAGGTTCATCGCTGGTGATCAAACGAACGACACCAGTTGCTGCCTCCTCTGCTGTTTGCATGAAATCAGCCTGAAGATTGCCGTTGAGGTCAGTCGAAACAGGGCCTGGGTGAACACTGTAAATTTCAACCGGCGTACCATCTGTTTTAAACGACATGGCCAATGAACTGGTCATAATGTTTTGCGCACCCTTACTCGTTTGATAAGTGAACGGGTTAAACAACTTGTTTGGTGTCGTTGGAATGGTAATGTTGGCGATTTGACCATGGTTTTGTTTAAGCAGTGGGAATAGAGCTTGTGTTAGTTCAAACGTTCCAAAGAAATTCACTTGCATCGTATCCTGCAAGTCTTTCATCGAGGATTCAATGCCAGGTGTGCGCATGTCACCAGGGATACCGGCATTGTTAACCAACAACTGCAAGTCAGCGTCCTTAGCCGTGATTGTTTTAGCGGCGGCCTGAATCGTTTGTGAATCGCTGAGATCCAAGACGACATATTGCGGATCTGTCAATCCGGCATCGCTAAGTTGATCAACAGCTGCCTGACCACGTTTGGCATCACGTGAGCCAATGATAATCTGCCAACCCTGTTGGCCTAATTGTTTGGCAATTTCAAACCCAAGACCTTTGTTGCCACCTGTTACGAATGCTTGTTTCATCTTGCTTCCTCCAATTTAATCCTGATATTAGTTGTGATAGTTATTAAATTAATTATTTGGTTCCTTCGCCAGAATCGATTTTGCACTGGCCACAATTGTTTCGCGTGCCGAGTACTGAGGATGCCAGTTCAAAACTTCATGTGCGTGCTTGCTCGTAAATTTGCGTGCGACACCCAATTCTGGGATGGCATCCTTCGCTTGACCATTGAACGGTGCTAGCAAGTGTAGCGTCCAGTTTGGCAGTGAAATCTTTGGCAGTTTCATTGGCTCATCAACGCCGTCCGCCAAAATGCCACCAATCTGTTTGAAACTCATCGTCGGTTCATTGCTGATGATGAATCGTTGTCCAGCAGCCGCTGGCGTGCTCATTGCCAACACATGGGCTTCAATCAGGTCCCGGACATCGATCACCGGAATGTAGTAATCAATGTAGCCCGGCATGTTTCCCTTGACCAAACTCTCAATCAGTTCGTTGGAACCAGTGATCCGGTTGCCAATGACGGGTCCCAAAACGGCCACCGGTAAAATTGTCACCAATTCAAGTTCGGGATGCGCCTTAACAAATGCCCACGCATCCTGTTCAGCCAACGTCTTACTCTTATAATACGCCGTGATCACAGAATCAGGGCCTAAGTTGCTCCAGTCAGCTTCTGTGTAAAGGTGATTGTTACGCGCCTTGCTGTAACCCATCGCCACGTCACCAAACGCAGCAGTCATGACAATACGCTTTACACCAGCTTTTAGGGCTGCTGAAAGCACACGGTGAACACCTTCACGAGCCGGCTTGATAACTTCCATTTCATCCTTTGGTTGTGTCATTGGAAAAGGCGACGCAACGTGATAAACCTGTTTAATGCCACTCATCGCGTCCGCCCAACCATCGTCGCTGCTCAAATCAGCTTCAACAAAACTTAGTTGATCCGTACTTTCGACGCCAAGACTTTGAATGGCCTTGCGAGCGGCATCCTGACGTTTCATCGAACGCAGGGTTGCCCGTACTTCAATATTTTGTTTGAGTAAATGTGCAATTAAGTATTCTGCGATATAACCAGAACCACCTGTTACAAGAACTGTTGCTGTCATAAATTTATTCTCCTCTGTGTGGCGGTCGTTTTTTTAACCGCTCCTATTTACAAAACCAATTATATCGAGTTATTGTAATAGTGTAAGCTGTTAGCTTATACTAGTATCAAACATAACATGAAAGAAGAACAAAAATATGACGACATCCCCTCGACAACAAGAACTCGCTGATTTTCTCATTACACGTCGCCAACGCCTGCAACCTGACCAAGTTGGTTTGCCAAACACCGGTCGCCGGCGGACGCCAGGACTGCGGCGTGAAGAAGTGGCCACCTTGGCGGGCATCAGTCTAACCTGGTACACCTGGCTGGAACAAGGACGTGACATTCAGGTATCTGATCAAGTCGTGGCGAGTCTTGTGAACGCACTGAAGCTAACTGATAGTGAAGCAGCGCATCTCTACACACTCACAGGTGTCGCTGAACCGGCAAGTGCGACACCATTTACAGAAGAAATTAACCCAATCTTGCAACGCACAATTGATACGTGGCCGTTATCCGGCGTGGTCGTCATCGACAGCCGCTGGAACTTTGTTGCAACCAATAAGTTAGCTGAACAATTCGCTGAACACATCGTCGGTCATCCCCTCGTTGGTCAGAATCTACTCCGTGAGATGTTTACTGACAAAAACTTTTACCGCGTCATTGGCAATTGGCAAAATGTCGCCAGCAACATGGTTGGTCGGTTTCGGCAGCTGTATGCCGCTCAAACCAACGACGTCGATTTAGCTAGTTTTGTTAAGCAGCTGCGCCAAGACAGCCCAGCGTTTGACAAACTATGGTCACAACATGATATCGTGCCGGAAGTTGAGCGTGGTAAAACCATGTTATTTCCCAAAGTCGGCGAAGTTTATTTTGATGAAACAAACTTTATCGTCGGTGACAACACGGATCTGCATCTCTATGCGTTTACACCATCTGATGCAGCAACTGTGACAAAAATTAATCAAATTATTGATGAACCACTAAAATGGCGTCAATAAGTCACTTGCTGTTTAACATTGCCTTCAGTATTTTTTCGTGCTATTCTATCTGAACAAACTTAATGACAACAAACCACCGCCGGGTGGGCACAGAGTGCAATTACTGATTTCAACAGGCTATACAGAAATCAGTGGTTGCGCTCTTTTTGTTTGTCAAACGTAACTTACTTTAGGAGGCCTTTTAATATGGCATGGATTGAACTTATGATTGCGGGAATGTTTGAAGTTGTGTGGGCCACCGCAATGAAACTGAGTAAAGGGCTGACCAAAATCGACTATACAGTCGCAACTATTATCGGGATGATCATCAGTTTCTTGTTTTTGGCGCAGGCCACAAAAAGTCTGCCACTCAGCCTTGCATACCCAATTTGGACCGGTGTGGGTGCCGTTGGCTCAATTATTGTCGGTGTACTTTTCTTCGGGGATAAAATTCCGTTGATCACATGGGGATTCATCATTTTACTGTTGATTGGCATTGTTGGTATCAAACTCACGGTTAGTGAATAAAATTAGCACAAATAAAAAAGCCAGAACCAATGATCACAAAATCAGAGGTCCTGGCCTTTTATCCGGCAACAGCATCAACAATAAGAATACTACTCACACGCTCAGAAACAGACCATATCCAACCATTCGGCTATGCCCCTCATAGTTTCATCATCATCTCGAGAATTCGTAACTGCCAGAATAAAAGAATCTGCATTATTAATTAAATCTAAATTTCGAACTGAATGACCATTCAACTTCAAAAAATACAACGCAGCTTGAATTGCAGTACGTTTATTGCCATCCACAAAAACATGCTTTTTGGTGATTTTTTGCAAAATAAACGCTGCCTTAAGCCAAATTGTTGGATATAATTCACGCCCAAAAATTATTTGTTTCGGTTGTTGAACAATAACATCTAAAGACTCACTCGACTGACCACCATAATTAGTACCACCAACCTGGTAAACGGCATATCGATTAAGTTCAATCAATTCAGCATGCGTTAAGTATTCAATGCCCATTATTTATCCTTTAGTTTTTCCATTAAGGGTTTGAATTGATCCATAAATTGATGAATATCCTTGACTCTTTCCTCTGTAAGCTCTGGTACTCTTTTCAAGAAAATATTACCATCACTGTCCACGCTGGGTTCAAATTCAGTGTTTTCTGGTACATTTAGTTTTTTTGGAATTGTCACAGTAATTGAATTCCCAACTTTCCTACTTTTTATAATCATACTAAATCTCCTAGCACATCGTATACACTGCACATATAGTTGTATACACAGTGTAAGGCTTTTCAGCTGATTATCAAGTATTTTATCTTCAACAATTATTTGGATGAATCTGCTTTCGAGTTTGCCTTGAACAATTTAATAAATCGCAGTCAAATAAAGGCCAACACCGCGAAATTAATGATGAACAACAACGACACAATCCAGATTAGTGGATGAACAGTCTTGGCCTTGCCCATAACCGTTTTGATCAAGCAATAGAAGATAAATCCGGCCGCAATGCCATACGTAATGTTATAGGCAAACGCCATCATCAACGAGGTCATGAACGCTGGAATGGCTTCTTCCAAATCACCCCACGGGATTTTATTAAACGAACTCATCATCATAATCCCAACTAAGATAAGTGATGGCGCAATCGCTGCTGTCGGAATGATCGATAGTAGTGGTGACAACACGGAACTGGCAAGAAACAACACGGCAATGACGACGCTGGTCAATCCGGTCCGGCCACCAGCGCCGATCCCGGCAGAACTTTCAACGTAAGTCGTAATGTTTGATGTTCCAAACAATGAGCCTACCCCAGTTGCAATCGAATCAGCGAATAATGCACGATCCAACTTTGATTTAAAGCCTGGCTCTGCT
Organism: Lactobacillus sp.; assembly: GCA_003482405.1. Taxonomy (GTDB): domain Bacteria; phylum Bacillota; class Bacilli; order Lactobacillales; family Lactobacillaceae; genus Furfurilactobacillus. Next base: position 14,901 of record DMZB01000170.1, read on the forward strand.
TCCAAACGGAGTTCCTCTTCACCGGAGAAAATTCCTGTTTGCCGCCCTGTACCGATGAAAGTTCCAAGTGAATCGAAGATATCAGACAAACTAAACGACAGAATGGTCATCAGCACTAAAATAATTCGGTGACTGTCAGAAAATAGTGATCCCATCCCCTGTGACGAAAACGCAGCTAAGAAAGTTGTTCCCAATTGTTTGACGGAAGCGCCAAATGTGAATGCACTTGAAAGATGCAAATTCGTCACACCCATTGGAATCCCAACAAGTGTGGTGGCAAAGATACCAATTAATAAGGCACCGGGAATTTTGCGAACTTTCAATAATACCGTAATAATTAATCCAATCAGAGCTAATACAATGCTGGCATTATTGAAGTTTTGCAGTGCAGGCACGATCCCACCGCCAGTCACCACCGTTTCAATACCATGATGGAAAGTCTCTTGTGTACCCGAAAATGTCTTGTTGTTGATCGACAAAATGTTGGCAGCATCCGATGTAAATTTGAGAAACCCAGCGTTTTTTAAACCTGCATAGGCGATAAAAGCACCAATCCCACCGCTGATAGCCAACTGCAAATTCATTGGAATGGCTGAAATCAACATCTTACGAACTTTGGTCACGGTAATTAGAATATTGATGATGCCACAGAAGAAAACCAGTGCCAGCGCCGCCTGCCATTTAAAGCCTAAACTCATGACAACGGTATACGTGAAGAAGGCGTTAAGCCCCATTCCCGGTGCCAGAGCATAAGGCACGTTTGCGACCAAGCCCATGACTAACGTACCAGCTACTGACGCAATAATGGTTGCCAGAAACACTGCTTGAACTGGCATCCCCGTTTGACCAAGAATCTGTGGGTTAACAAACAGAATGTAAGACATCGCGAAAAACGTTGTCAAACCTGCACCAATTTCTGTACTGACTGTGGTTCCTGCTTTTTTTAGACCAAATAACCGCTCCACAATGTCACCTCATCATAATTATTTTTATAAATACGAATTATCCATAACTATTCGCGTTATTTTGTTCGTATTTAATATTAACATCGTACTCATATACGGTCTAAAGTGCAATCATTTTTTTCTGTTTGTCAGCTAATTCTAATCTCTTGGATCAGATTGTGAGGCCAGCTTTGTTTATTATCCTACAATACGGGTCGTTTAATTAATGTTCGTGTTTAAGCCAAATATTTAATAATGAGCCACTATCATCGAACCAACTGTGCCAATAAAAATAATGGTCACGTTAGCCCACTCTTTTCAGCTAATTCATCATTCAACCAATTTCATGCCAAAACATTGGGGTTTACGAGCCAGCTTAATAATGTTACTATTCACATATGAACGAATTGACATGTTAAATGAATCTCGCAATTATTCGACAATCTCCTCACAGGTTGCCAGTTGATCCGTTTTATATGAGGGGGAAGAGATTATGGGAAATAACACTGAATCAAGTGCACTTGTACAACAAAGTATTCACACTGAGTATTTTTCAACTGGCTGGATGGCCTTTGAATTTTTAGTTGGCATTTATTCAGGGATCACGGCCCATTCAATCCTGTTAATTGCATTTGGATTGGATAGCTTCTTGGAAATTATTTCAGGCAGTACACTCATCTGGCGCCTGCGAAAGGAAGCCAACGGTGCCAGTGACGCTGAAATTGAACACGCAGAACGACGCTCCTCGCTTATTGTCGGGTCAGTTTTGTTGTTACTTTCCGTTTATGTCGTTGGTGTATCCTTATTTAACCTGTTCACACATCAAGCGGCTGATCAGAGTTTTTCAGGGATTGCCATTGCTGTGGCATCCGTGATCTTGATGCCATTCTTAACACTGCGCAAACGCTCGCTCGGCAAACGGCTTAATTCAGACGCCCTGGTTGAAGATGGCATGTGTAACATCACCTGCGCTTACATGGCCGCAACCGTTTTAGTCGGTGGCATCCTAACTGCCCTCTTCGGCTGGTGGTGGGCTGATTCCGTGGCAGCCTTGGTCTTGGTTTACTTTATCGCCAGTGAAGGCTGGGAATCATTCCAAGAAGGTCGCGGTAAAGATTAAGAATTAGAGCCTTGATGTTCATCACAATTAAAGATTCAAAAGAACCCGGCAGTTGTGGCGATTTTCTCGTCAACAACTGCCGGGTTCAATTTTTGTTTGATATCATCAGCTAGATTAGGGCGATTGCTGCGCTGACAAAATGACTCAATGTGCCGCTGTCCCACATAATGTAAAATCCCAAACTGACGTATACGATGCCTGTGATATAACGGCTCCAACGATTCAAAAAGTTTGCTACACTAGGAATTCGAACCAACCAATAACCTGCTAGCCAGAACAATGTGAGCATCACAAGAAATGTCAACAAAATGACAATGATTTCGTTAGGTTTGGCGTTCGTAAAGATCGGTACATAAATTCCGATGTTATCTGCGCCACACGTGGCAATCGTGACAATGACCACATTGACGACCACACTGGCCCGCTTTTGCATGCGGTTTTCAATTGCACTGTCATCATCATTATCGCCGAAGAATAGTTGTTTCAACCCCATCACAATTGGGATAATCCCCAGTAAGCCGAGCATCCATTCTTCTGGGACAAAACCTAATATCAATGCTAGTATCAGGCTCGCACCAACTAAAATCGTCGTGCCCAATAAATCTCCGATATAAACGAGCCATTTATCAGACCTCCGTGTTGAGCCGAAAATGATCATCAAAATTACCAGATAATCGATCCCCGTTGAAATATACGCAGTTGCACCCGTTAATATTGCTTGAATCATTCATTGCCCTCCTTACTGATATTTACGCGCTTAGTTTGTCATGCTAAACTCAACATATGAAACCAAACGAAAGGATTCATCATGAAAAATTCCACTGAACCAACCTTAATCGACTCATTTCATTTGAATGAATCAACGCGTATTTTTAAACTACTCAGTAACCCATCGCGACTTCAAATTTTGTACGTACTCGAACAACAAGAGCGGAATGTTAACGACCTCAGTGAACTACTGGGCCTTGAACAATCCGTTGTTTCTCATCAACTCGCACTGCTAAGAAAGCATCAGTTAGTCACCGCCAAACGTGTGGGTAAGGCGAACTATTATCGACTAGATGATCCCCACATTCTGGATATTGTCACTGAAACGCTTGCACATGCTGATCACGTTGTCCGCGGAAAAAGACATAATGAGTGATCAAAAGTTCAATCAAAAAACATATGTTGTTTATTTCATATGTATAGTTTAACATGTGTTAGCCATTTGTCAAACAAACGAGGTCGCTCATGATTCAACCTATCAATATGAATATCGCGCTTTTAAAGCGACACGCTTCAACCGCCACTAAAGCAGACCAGCAAGTTGTGACCGACTTAGTGGATACACTAAAGGCCCACCAGGATAACTGTGTGGGCATGGCTGCGAATATGATTGGCCAATCGAAACGTGTCATCGTGTACCAACTCGGTCCGATGCAGGTGCCAATGATTAATCCCGTTATCACAAGTAAACGTGACGCTTATCAAACAACGGAAGGTTGCTTATCCCTTCCCGGCCAGCGCAAAACGACACGCTATCACCACATTACCGTGCGTTACCAGACATCAGACTGGCAGACGAAAACGGCAAGCTTCACGGATTTCACGGCCCAAATCATTCAACACGAAATTGATCACTGTGATGGGATTCTAATTTAACTAATTTTCTAACGTTTAATCTAACTAGATTTAGCCATGCTTTAATCGCGAACCCGCGTCTAGAACATGGCTTTTTTCTGTTCAGTTTGTTTAAGGTGAATTTGTCCGTTCAATTACTGGCTATTGCTGAATTTCAGGATCGCATGACGCGCGCTAAATTGAATTGTAAAATAAAAAAAGTGTTGACGAAAACTGTAAACACATTTATGATACGTTTATTGATTGAGGTGATAATATGCTTTCGAATTATACGCAACAAGAGTTAGCTCAGGGGTGGCATCGTCAGGCAGACACGTTTTATTGCAACTACTGTGATGCTAGGTTTGAAGCTGACCAAGTTTATCAGATAAATGATCATTTTTTTGCTGCTGCAGCGGCAATCGAACAACACATTCAAAGTGCTCATCAAGGAAATGCTTATCAGTTGATCCACGATGACTCTAAATACAATCAGCTAACGACCAAACAGCAGGCATTACTGTCTCTGTTTGCCACTGGTCAAAAAGATGCTGATATTGCACGAGACGTGAATGTTTCGGCTTCTACGATTCGCCACCAAAAATTTACGTTTCGAGAGAAGGCCAAACAGGCTAAACAATATTTGGCCATGTACCACAATGTCTTTGAAATCAATCACGATCAATCAGACACCCTCATCCCCATTCCCGGCCATGTCGCTAGACCAGATGACCGATTCGCCATCACTAACGCTGAATGGCAGAAAACTGTTGCTGAATATTTAACAGACACAAACGGACAGCTGACCTTAAAGCGTTTGCCACGTAAACAGAAACGAATCGTGGTCGTTCTCGATCGCATCACGCAAAGTTTGCCGGCCGACGGTGAATGGGATGAGTTACAAATTACCGCAATTTTAAAGAAAATCAGTGATGATCCGGTAACACTGCGCCGGTATCTCATCGAGTACGGCTTTATGGACCGCACCCGTGATGGCTCACGCTACTGGATCGTCAAAGACTGATTTTCCTGCTCAATACAAACGAGGAAATTAACATGACTTACAAATCAATTTCAATCGACAATAAATTCGACCAGACAGATGGTCGCAGCACTGGCACACACACCGTTGAATCGGCCACTTATGGTGACAAACTTGGTACCCGCCCGACAACTGGTGAGTTGATGGTCCAACTTAATCACGACGACGCTCAAACCATCCCCGCAACCCGTATCTTAGACTTGGCCTTGCTCATTCTCAGCACCAACGCCTATTTTATGGAGGCAGCGTACAAGATGGATGATCTGTATGATCCGGATCACCTTGCCATTATCAAACATGCGCTGCAGGGCACCGGATTTGAAATCAACGTGGATGCTGATAATCAAACTATTGCCCACGACATTCAATTTTTCTACGACCAACTGCAAAACGACGGTGAGTTGTTCGGTGAACGCTACCGCCTGCTTGCTGGAGAACTGAAAAAGTTGGGATATTAAGGACAGAGTGGTGCCGAAGCTCGGGAAGGTCCGAGCACTAACAAGCAACAAGAAAACTAAGGAGTTTAGAACCATGAGTACCCGCTTACAAAAACAGCGCACCACCTATTCCACCGTGGAACAGGCGATGATCTGGCAAAAACCTGCCTCTCACGTGACTAGTGAGCAGGAAACAAGGATTGCCAATACCATCGCCGCGACATGGCAGATGCCGGAAATGCGCATTACAAATTTACTACTGGAGGGTGATGCCGGGTCAGGTAAAACACAACTGGCCAAGGCACTCTCCGCCGACTTACAACTGCCCTACACAAAAATCACGTGTTTCGCCGACATGGACAAATCCGATATTCTCGGGTCATTACTGCCAGTATTGGACGAAGATCCGGAGTTACAAACGATTTTTGATGACAGTCGGTCTCAGGTTGAGGTCATCGCACGTTTGGCAAAACACTTGCGACTATCAGAAAAAGAAGCCAAAGATTATTTGCAGCATTATCAAGACAGTCATCAGTCTGTCACCTACCGTTTTTACCCGTCTGAAATCGTTAAGGCTGTCCAAAACGGCTATCTATTGGAAATTCAGGAACCAACCGTCATTCGTGATGCGTCAGTATTGGTCGCCTTGAATTCAGTTTTGGAACCAAATGGAACGTTGGAAACCCTGCAAGGGCGCATTCGTCGCCATCCAGACACCGTTGTTGTGTTAACGACTAACCGCAATTATCAGGGTAACCGCCCGCTAAACGAGTCACTACGAGACCGCATGCAGTATTCAGAAAAGATGGATTTACCCACGATTCCCGTGATGGTTGCCCGTGCCGCCGCCAAAAGTGGACTGCACGATGAACAACTGCTAACCATCATGGCGAAAATCATTCGTTTGCTCGACGAAACGGCTAAGGCAAACGGCATTCATGGGGTCGCCGGAATGCGCAGCTACCTATTCTGGGCTGCAAGTGCCGCCTTCACGGACATTCTAAATTCATTCGATCAGATGGTGCTGTACAAAATCACCACAGATGAACTGGAAATCAATTTGTTGAAACATGCTGTGTCAGAAACCGGTCTCTGGGATCAACGCGTCAGTTTGGTCACGCAATCGGCTGCCAAGCGGACCATCCCCGTCGCCTCACCTTCACAAGACGTCAAACTGTCGGTCAGTGAGCCGACCACGTCTGCTGAAAATGGTAAAAACCAGGATGACAGTCACGAGACTCCCAAACAATCCGCCACCCCAGATGATGATTCTCCGATTGAAAAAACGGCTGAAGATAATCACCCCGTTGACAAACCTAAGGGTGACACCGTCACGGCAGAAGACGCCAAACGCGATACTAGTTTGGACGTAACCAGTACAACAGGTACCACCCAACAGGATGAAAGCTTTCATGATGGCGAAACGTTGACCATGCCCGTTATCGATGCCGATGTGGCGAAGCAAGAGCGTAAAGCTTTGAATCAGTCAGCACGTGAAAGTTTGAAGAACACCATTCATGCCCGCGAAGGTTTGATTGTACATGTGCCTAAAATCACGTCGAAGGATGTTAAAGCTGCCAACCAACAACTGCAATCCACACACCTGATTACAGATCAACTGGTCCGTCAAATGCGTGAGATTTTGCAAAATGAACACGCCAGTGACGTCGCTAAGGGTAAGGTGTTTGGACAACAATTTGACGCCAGCAAGGTGGTCAATCAAGACTTTGGTTACTTCACTAAGAAACGAACCCCTGATGAAGACCCATCACTGGCAATTGCCGTCCGAGTTGATCAATCCGCATCGATGGTTGAAGATGATCGCATCAAGCATGAACAAACTGCAATCTTTGCGCTGACTGCTTTTTGTCAGGAACTCAACATTCCATTGACGATTAACGGTGATACCGCTGATGTCAGTGAACGCGAACGTACCTCTATTTATGCCTATAAGGAATTTGACGATGACTACGACACCACCCTACTTCGTTTGACAACCATCAAGGCATTGAACAATAATCGCGATGGCAGTGCCCTCAAAATTCTGGCAGACAAACTTGCCAAGCGAACTGAGCAAACGAAACTACTCATTAACCTCAGCGATGGCCAACCCAAAGCAATGCCAAATTACACCGGGGATTTAGCTAAGAATGATTTGCAACAAGTTGTCCACGAAGCCGAACGAGAAGGCATTGTCGTATTGTCCGCCGCCCTCGGTGATGATGCCGATACGTTAAAAGATATTTACGGCAATCAACGCTTTCTCGACTTCACCGACCTCAACCAACTTGCCACCAATTTGGTCCATGTGGTGATGCGGTTTGTGTGAGCAGAGTGTTGCCGATGCCCGGGAGAAGTCGAGCAATAACATGGAGGTGGAGAATTCGGTGATTTTCCGAATACTTCAGCTTCGAGTTATGCACAGACTTCTGGGCTTCGAGTGCACGTTTAAAAAAGTGAGCGTGATAGACACTGATCTGAACTCGAGCAATAAGAAGTAAGGTAAAACATTCGGTGGGCTTTCGAATGCTTTGCCTTACAGCTTATGCACAGGGTTCAAGTGTCAGAGCGCGTTATCGCTATGTAATAGTGTCGCACAGACTTCTGGGCTTCGAGTGCACGTTTAGAAAAGTGAGCGTGATGGACACTGGGCCTAAGTGTTCAGAGCGCGTTATCGCTATGTAATAGAAAAACACAAAGGAGGAACTCATGAATCCTAAACGAAAACAAGAATTGTTGGATCAATACGCGAAGATCGAAATTGATTACGGCGTGATTCAGCTCAAAAATAAGGTTAATGGTAAAATTTATATTGCTGCCGTTCCGAACCTCAAAGATCGCTGGTCTTTTTACCAACAAAATCTTGATAACGGTAGTATCCAAAACCCAGAATTATTAGCGGATTGGCGAAAATACGGTGTCGACAACTTTGAATTTAGTGAATTGTATCGAAAGGACGCCACCGACGTTTTAAACATGCGTCACACACTCAAAGAACTCAAAAAAGAATGGCTTACTAAACTACAGCCGTTTGGCGACCATGGTTATAATCAACCGATGAAAGAACTTTAATGAGCTGTACAAAAATTAACCCAGATACTGGCAAATCTCGTCAGTAGCTGGGTTAATTACGTTCTTATTCCAATTCAATCTGGGCCTAATTGCACTCAAATCTTCAACGTTTGTGCATTGATTGCGACAACTACGGTACTGAGTCCCATGAGCAAGGCACCTACTGCTGGACTGAGAATGACAACCGCAAACGCCAGCAATCCAGCCGCCAACGGAATGGCAAAAATGTTATAACCTGCCCCAAACCACAAGTTTTGAACCATCTTACGAGTCGTGTTGTGCGCTAAATCAAGGAAGTGCAAAATGTCGGACGGGTCACTGCGAACCAGGACGATGTCGGCGGAATCCACCGCAACATCCGTGCCTGCACCAATAGCGATTCCAATGTCGGAACGCACCAAACTCGGTGCATCGTTAACACCATCGCCGACCATCGCAACGACCAACCCTTGGTCTTGGTATTGCTTGACGATAACTTCCTTATCCTCTGGTTTTAACTCCCCATGCACGTCTTCGTCGGGAATACCGAGCCGCTTGGCAATTAATCCGGCAACCTGTTTGTTATCACCGGTTAGCATAACAGGGCGAATACCACGCGCCTTCAGTCCATTGATCAAGGCTTTAGAGCTTTCCTTTAATTGATCGCCTTGAGCGGCCCACCCTAGCAAACGATTATCGCTGACCAGGAAACTAACAGTGTTGCCCTGTGCAGAAAGCTCATTGAATTTATCTTTGTCAAAGTCAATCTTGTTTTCGTTCACGTAACGTTCGTTAACGATTGCGACATGGTGGCCTTGATAATCGCCTTCAATCCCAGTACCTGGCAAATTATTAATGTTGTCCACCACGACGCTTTCTTTTTGTCGAGCATCCAATTCCTTAATGATGCCAACGGACAGTGGATGCGAAGACCCGGCTTCCAATCCACCCATGATGGCCAACACTTCATCAGCATTATAGTCAGGCGTGAAGCCTTCAACATCGGAAACCGCAAAGTTACCTTCAGTTAATGTCCCCGTTTTATCCATCATAACTGCATTCAAACGTTTGGCATCTTCCAAGGCTTGGCGTTTTCGAGTCAATAACCCATTCTTCGCACCAATGGATGTAGAACGTGCCACAACCAACGGAATCGCCAGCCCCAAAGCATGCGGACAAGCGATGACTAGAATCGTAACCATACGTTCAAGGGCAAAGTTAAAGTTTTTGTTGATCACCCACCAAAGGATAAACGCTAAAATTGCGACTCCGACGGCAACATACACCAACCAACCCGCCACGCGATCCGCAATCCCTTCAGCGTTTGACTTTTCCTTTTGCGCATTGTTGACCAACTGCATAACTTGTGACAGATATCCGGATTCACCGGTCCCAGTGACCTTTACCTTAATGACACCGGCCCCATTAGTGGAACCGCCAATAACATCGTCACCAACGTCCTTCGCGACATCGCGCGCTTCACCAGTAACCATGGCCTCGTTAACCGACGTTTGCCCATCAACGATAGACCCATCAGTTGGAATGTTTTCACCGGCTTTGACCATGACGATTTGATCAACTTGAACTTCCGACAATGGTACGTCTTTAGTTGAACCATCTGCCGTCACCAACGTCGCGTCGTTTGGTAATAAAGCCGCCATTTTTTGTAGTGCATTACCGGCTGACATAACCGCGTTCATTTCGACCACGTGACCCAACAGCATAATGTCAATCAGCGTCGCCAGTTCCCAGAAAAAGTCCATAACATTACCTGAGGTGCTGACAAACGTATTCATGATAAACGCGTAAATACTGTAAAAATAGGAAACTGAAATTCCGATGGCAATCAACGTCATCATTTCCGGTTTATGATCCTTTAATTCCGCCTGCGCCCCCTTGATAAAGGGCGCCCCTCCGTAAAAGTACATAAACGAGGCCAAAATGACCAATACCCATTCCGAACCCGGAAATTTGAGTCCAGGATAAAAACGGTTAATCAACACCGGTGATAAAATAATAACGGGAATGGACACGACCAGCGATACCCAAAACTTCTGTTTGATATTACCCATGTGCATCATCGCACCGCCATGCTCCATGAGGTCGCTGTCGTTATCCATATCCATGCTTTGTTGACTCTGTGACATGTTCTTCATCGCGCTCCCCTCTTTCAACCTTTTACTACCTGACTTAATCGCGAAATAACAGGCAACTCAGTTTGCATAGTTGTCATAATTTGTCTCATTCAAATGAATTACGACCTTCGTCACGAATCACTGGTTAGCACCAGACTCAACCACGTACAAGCGCTGAGAACACATCATTAATTTCATGGGTAATGATAATTGGCGTTGTCTTTTTGCGCGAACAATTTAGCTCCACAATGATTAAGTTTTGACATTATTGACGCTTTTTTGGTAAGTTCTGTGAGTTAATTTTCGGAGGACACCTACCAATTGGCCTTCTAAATAGCAACCCTAAAAAAATACCTGCTGAAATCTTGATGATGAATTTTTCATCGAGAAATCAACAGGTATTTACTGTCTATCATTAATTAGTTCGCTCTAGTCTGAACACGAGTCTAGTCAGCTGCGTCAATCTTACCAACCGCAATCGGCAATGTAACGTGTGCGTCATAAGGTCCAACTACGCCGGCTACCGTGTCTGGCAAGCTTAAGCTCTCTGGTACGCCATGAACGTAGACCACTCGCTTATCGAGTTGCAAATCGGTAGTGCCAAACGCATTTTTGAACTGTTGTTGCAACTCAGCCAATGGCACTGTCTTTTCGTAAACAAAGTGACCCTCGCCATCAGAAACTGGGTAAGTGTCATTGGGAATGGCCATTTTTTCTGGCGCTGCATCAAATGGTACCATGGTTGTCCCTGAAACTGATTCCGTTTCGGGAAGATCCACGAAGCCATCGCCATTGGCATCTTGCGCAGACGTCGCAATCGCTGCGGCCTTACCTTCTGGGAAGCCATGGAAGTGCTCCCAGTGCCGCGTGTTTGCTGGTGTATCAAACATTTCAATTTTAATTGTCAGTGTGTCTTCATTCTCTGTGAATTCGGCTGTTCCATGTGGTGCGGAACCAATCTTATCTGCGTTTAAGGAAACAATTTTAGCGGTGTAATGTTTGGTCATGTTTAAACCCTCCGAAATTATGTTGTTTGTTAGAACACATTCATTATTAAACTAAATTGTGCAAAACTAAATTGATAAGCATCAAGGAAATCAAATTTAATTTAAAAAGGCCACTGCATTACAGTCCGATTCTGACTAAACGGATTGTAAAACAGTGACCTTTTAGATTGGTTGCACGCAACCACTTAAAAAATATACTTGCCGTGAATTTAGTTATCTTTGTTCGATTTTCTTATACGAGCAGCGCTGGAATCTTCGCAATCAAGCTCGGAAAGGCATAGGCAACAGTTTCTTTCATCTTAGCTTCATTGAGTTTGAACCCAATGATGGTGGCAAAATTATTGATATCATCGGCAGCCTGTTGACCAACTTCTGATGCACCAACCAGTTGGTGTTGCTGGTCAAACACCAATGTTGCGCGGGCCAAATCATCGCCAGCACCAAGGTAATCAAAGTTCTGATCAAACTTAACTTCCTTGAGAACGTATTTGTTCGGATTGGCCTTAGCCGTTGCCACACTAACACCTGTTTGGGCAATTTCTGGATACGTAAACGCAATCGAAGCTGCCAATGGGTAGACCAGCGGCTCATTTGTGCCGGCTTCCAACTGTTTTACGATATAACGCCCTTCCAAGTTACTGTAAGGTGCCAACTTAAGCGCAACATCAGGATTCTTAGACACTACGTCCCCTGCCGCATAAACACCTGATACATTTGTCTGCATGTGATCATCTACCAGTATGCCATGGCGATCAAACTTAATTCCCGCCTTATCAAGCTGCAGTGCCTCAACGTTTGGTACTCGACCAGTGACATTAACCACATAGTCAGCATCAAACTGTGCGCCAGTAGTCGTTTCCACACGGTACCCGTCGTCTCGTTTAGTAACTGCTTTGACAGGTTCATTAAAGTGGAATTTAATCCCACGTCGAATCATTTCGTCCACTACGACCTGTACATGATCTGCGTCAAACGCCCCTAGTGCCCTGTCGAGACCTTCAACAATATCAACTTCCGCGCCAGCCGTATGAAGTACCGTTGCCAGCTCTAAACCAATGTACCCAGCTCCGATGAAAACTACATGTTTAGGCAAGGTACTGAGGTTAAAGACATCCTCATTTGTTTTGAGATACTCAGCCCCTGGAATTGGCAGTGAATTAGCACGTTCACCCGTGGCAACGATAATCGTTTTAGCAGTATACTCCTCATCATTCACGCTAATGGTATGGGCGTCAACAAATGAACCCGTGCCATGAACGACATCAAACCCTGACTGTTTAAAATCACGTTTGGCAATATCGGAGTATGTCTTAAAGGCTGCCTGCTTTGCGGCCATCAACTTCGGCCAATCGACCGTCGGCGAACCCGCTACGCCACGATCAGCAAGCTTTCGCGCTGTCAATATTGTCTTAATCGTGCCTTCAAGAAAAATCTTTGGCTCACAGCCCGTGTTTGGACATGTACCCCCATAAGTATCCGATTCGATGACTAAAACACGTTTGTGACTCGCAATCAAATCTGGCTGAGCGCCGGTAATAACTGGCCCGGAACCGATAAAAATGTAATCGTAAGTTTTCATTTTGCTCTCCCTGCTGGCTGACTGTTAAGCGACAGAATAAATGCGAACTTCTGGATCGCCTTCAAATTGTTCACTCAGTTCTTTAAATACGTGCTGGATAAACAAATCACTCTTTAGGTAATTGGCAGCATCTTCAGCACTTTCAAACCCGTGTTGAACTTGCACATCCTTATCGCGAATCAGTAATTCCTTTGAGGTTGCGCCCTTAATACCAGTCAAAAACGGTTCCTTGTACTTTGTGTAAACGTTCGCTGCTGCCGCCCGGTTTTCTTCAGCAATATGCATTGTAACTTGTAAATAAGCCTTTGTTGTCATGTGATAATCTCCTTGTAAAAAGTAAGTATTAATTTCATTTACCGTTATACCCTACTAGGTATTTTTACACAAGTGTTTTGCTTAACATTTTTTACAATTTGTAATAAAAAGCGCCTTAATCCAGCTTCACACTGGGATTAAGGCGTCCATCAATTAATTACTCGTTTTTGTTTTCATATGGCTCATGTTTGTATTCACCTGGCTCAGGAGTGTCTTTCCCGGTCCATCGACGAATAAAGAACAATAGGCTGATCAAGCCAAGCACGAAGAAACCAATGCTGACGGAGATGCGCGTATCTGGATTGATGAACATAAAGATCACCACTAAAATAAGTGCAAAAATCGTAAAGTAGTTTGAGTACGGATACCAAGGCATTTTAAACGGATGCGTGGCCATGACCTCAGGATTAGCGTGTCGGAAACGTAATTCAGACAGTAGAATGACAAACCACGGTACCATCCCTGGTAACACGCTTGAACTATAGACCAATACAAAAATGTTCGCCGTCGCGTGATTAAAGGCTGATAACAACGTGTTCAGAATCAACCCAATAAGAATCCCCGCCGAAATCGCTAAAATCGAGCGATAAGGTACTTGCTGCTTCGACAATTTAGACAGCCCTTTATACGTTTCGCCATCTTTAGATAGTTTGTACAACATTCGACTGGAGCTGTAGATACCAGAATTCGTCCCCGACATTGCGGCCGTCAGAACGACAAAATTAATGATACCGGCGGCCCCGCTAATCCCGACTTTCGCAAACGTTTCAACAAATGGCGAGCCGATGGCAGATAAATGATTCCATGGATAAATTGTGACGATCACGAAAATTGCACCGATATAAAAGATTAAGATCCGCCAAACAATGGACTTAACAGATGACACAATTGCCTTTTGTGGATTAGCGGCCTCACCTGCTGTAATACCTAAAACTTCAATTTCCTGATATGACCCAACAATCACTGACAATGAAAAAATAAACCCTTTTAAGCCACCGGTAAAGAAACCGCCGTGTGACCACAAATTGCTTAAACCAACGGGCTGCCAGTGATTGCCTAAGCCAACGAAAATGACGAGCATCCCAAGTACGATCATCAAAATAATCGTGACCACTTTAATCATCGCAAAATAAAATTCCAAAGTGCCATAAGCGTGTGCAGAAGCTAAATTAGCCATTGTTAAAATCGCGATGACCACTGCACCCGCGATCCAGTCAGACATGTTTGGCCACCAGTAATGTAAATATTCTCCAACAGCGATAACCTCGCTGATACCGACCACGATGTTCTGTAACACGCTGCTCCATTTAGTTATGTATCCAGCTAGGGGGTGAATATAATTTGTCGCATAATCCGCAAACGAACCAGTCGTGGGATTAACA
>DMZB01000313.1 GCA_003482405.1 Lactobacillus sp.
ATTTCTTTATATCCGGCAATTGAATGTTCAATCAGAACTTGTGTGACTGGCGATAGCTCCACTCCGTTGGCGGCAATCATGCGCAATTCTTCCTCATCGTGGGCAATTCCACCACCGGTACCTCCAAGTGTGTACGCCGGCCTAACAATGACCGGATAGCCAATCTCTTGGGCAAACTTCAATGCTGGTGCGAGTTCTGTAACCGTTTGTGACGCTGGTACCGGCTCGTGTAATGTTGCCATTAATTCCTTAAATTGCTCACGATCCTCGGCCTGTTCAATGGCGGCCAACTTCGTTCCCAGTAATTCAATGTTCATCTGGGCTAAGATACCGTCTTCGTCCAGTGCCTTGGCCATGTTTAATCCGGTTTGACCCCCTAAAGTTGGCAGAATTGCATCCGGCTGTTCACGGCGAATAATGCGTTTTAAAAATGGCAAGGTCAGTGGCTCCAAATAAACTTTATCAGCAATTTCCGGATCGGTCATAATTGTGGCCGGATTTGAGTTCACCAGCACAACTTCGTAACCTTCCTCACGTAGCGACATCGTGGCCTGCGTACCTGAATAATCAAATTCGGCTGCCTGACCGATGACGATTGGACCAGAACCAATGACCATAATCTTATGAATATCCGTGCGTTTAGGCATGCAGAGCCTCCTTTTGGGTGTTCATTAAATCAACGAAATGATCAAACAAATGCTCGGCATCATGCGGACCAGGCGCTGCATCCGGATGAAACTGTACCGAAAACGCTGGCCGGTTTTGAAGCCGTAACCCTTCAACAGTGCCGTCATTGACCTCGACGTGAGTGACAATTAACTGCGTCGCATCAACGGAATGCGCGTCAACTGCGTACCCATGATTCTGCGATGTAAACGCCAAATGACCCGTCTTTAAGTTCTTCACCGCATGATTAAACCCTCGGTGCCCTTCGTGCATTTTAAACGTGGTAGCACCGTTAGCAAGTGCAAACAGCTGATGCCCCAGACAAATACCCATTAGTGGTGCCTGATTTTGCAGTGCGCGAATCTCTGGCAAATAAGCGGCCATAGTGCGAGGATCACCAGGTCCGTTTGACAACAACACGCCATCTGGGTGCATGTTTAACACGACACTCGCCGCAGTGCCGGCCGGAAACACAGTCACATTAATATGCCGTTTAGCTAAGGATCTCAAAATAGAATTTTTTAGACCAAAGTCAATGAGTGCAACGTTTAGACCAGTGTTAGGCGTCACGTAAGTCGTCTTCGTTGTCACCTGCTCAACTAAATTTGGTTGTTCAAACGATTTCAACGCTTTGATAACGGCCTCGGACGGTTCATCTACTAAGGCCGCCCGCACCGTGCCCAACGAACGAATCTCTTTTGTCAGTGTCCGCGTGTCGACGCCGGTTAATCCCGGCAAATTCATGGCACTAGCCCACTCAGGAAGCGATTGTGTCGACCGCCAATTTGACGGCTGTTCTGCAACTTCGTGCACGATGACGGCACTGGCTGCCGGTGTCAGCGACTCAAAATCTACTGAATTAATACCGTAATTCCCAATCAGTGGGTACGTAAACGTTAGCAGTTGTCCGCGATATGACAAATCTGTCAGTGACTCTTGATAACCTGTCATACCAGTATTAAAGACGAGTTCGCCCATTACTTCTCGCGCCGCGCCAAACCCTTCACCCCAGTAGACTGAGCCATTTTCCAGTACCAAAGCCCGCTTAGTCATTGTGACCGCCTTCCCTCGATGCATCGTAAACGATCTTGCCGTCCACAATCGTCATCAACGTGGTGCCTTTAACCGTTTGACCCACAAACGGACTGTTGATGGCTTTAGACGCAAACTCATTTTGTGTGATTGTGTGTGTATGTTTGAGATCAAATAACGCGATATCTGCTTGCATGCCGGTTGCCAGTGTTGTTGGTGCCTTCAAGTTAAAGGCTCTGGCAGGCGCCACTACCAACCATTGCTGTAACTGAGTAAGTGTTGCCAGACCACTGTTCACAAAATGCGTATACAACAATGAAAAACAGGTTTCTATGCCAGTGATGCCAAACGCAGCAGTCCGGAAATCGCCTTGTTTGTCAGCCACACTGTGTGGTGCGTGATCTGTAGCGACCATATCGATGGTGCCATCCAGTAAACCAGCGATTACCGCCGCCCGGTCGTCGGGGGTTCGTAATGGTGGATTCATTTTTAAATTTGTCTGAGTGGCTGTCTGAATGGCAGTTTCATCTAACAGTAAATGATGAGGTGAAACTTCGGCGGTCACATGAACACCAGCCAATTTTGCGGCGCGGACTAGGTCCACCCCAACTTTTGTCGATAAATGAGCCACGTGGTAATGCACGCCAGTAGCTTGAGCCAGAACAAGGTCACGCGCTAACTGTGAAGTTTCTGCCAATGGATCAATTCCTAGTAACCCAAGCTGTTTAGCTCGGTCTCCCTGATTCATGACACCGCCGTTCATCAGTGACTGATCCTCTAAGTGGGCCACTAACGGTCGATTTGCCCGTTTGGCAGCTTTCATCGCTGCGAGCATGGTTGCTGCGCTTTGAACGCCCTTACCATCGTTCGTAAATCCAATCGCACCGGCCGAAGCCATTGCTTCAATTGGGCTAACCTGAGATGCCGTTAAATCAGCTGAGATCGCGCCGTATTGTTTCACGTGAATCAATCCATCCCGTTCATTACGTTTGATCTGCTGGCGTAAAAGGTCGGCTGTTGCTGGCACGGGGTTCAGATTGGGCATTGCCAAGACAGTCGTAAAACCACCTCGGGCAGCTGCCCGACTCCCGGTTGCAATGGTTTCTTTCTTCTCAAATCCCGGTTCACGAAAATGAACATGAACATCAATCAGGCCAGGCATCGTAAACGCGCCGTTTGCCTCAATGACACGGTCAGCTGGACCATCAACATCAAGATCTGTCGCGGAAATTCCCGTTACAACGCCATCCTCAATTTTGATGTTTCGTAAAACTAAGGCACCATCTGGATCAAGAATTGAGGCCTGCTTAATTAGTAACTGCATGTTTGGCCTCCACAACACTAGATAAAATCGCCATCCGGGCAAACACGCCGTTCGCCATCTGTTTGAAGATGCGTGACTTCGGTGCTTCAACCAGTTCATCAGCAATCTCAACCCCGCGATTGACAGGTGCTGGATGCATGATAATTGCTTGTGGGGCCAATCGCTGATACCGATCACGCGTTAATCCGTAAATACGATGATAGCTGGCTGGATCAAACTGTTCATCAGCCACCTCCGACAGTCGTTCATGTTGAACACGCAGCATCATCATCACATCAATATCTTCCAGTCCGTCATCAATTTTCACAAAGCTGCCAAACTGATTAAAATCCTCTGGATACCAAGCTGTCGGTCCCGCGAAACTAACTTCTGCGCCTAACCGTTGCAAAATTTCGGCATTGGATCGAGCCACCCGTGAATGACTCAGATCGCCTACAATGCGAATATGTAGGCCGGCAAAGTGACCAAACTCTTCGTAAATTGTCATCAAGTCCAGCAAGCTTTGGGAAGGATGCTGTCCAGAACCATCGCCGGCATTGATCAAAATTGGCATAAGGCCAGAGTCATCCGTTAAGAGCGGTACGTACCAATTTGTCTGACGGTGTCGAATAACAGCGGCGTCAACACCAATTGCTCCAAGTGTTTTCAGCGTGTCCGACAAACTTTCTCCCTTAGCGGTTGAACTGCCACTCGGATCCACGATAATTTGTGACCAACCGAGTTTTAACTCTGCCATTTGGAAGCTACTCTTAGTACGGGTCGAATTTTCGAAAAACAAATTGGCTACCGTCATCTTTTGTGTTGGGATGTCCGCGGTGCCATTTTTAAAACTAATTGCCTGGTCGATAAGCCCCATTACTTCAGTGTCAGTCAAAGTGTTCAAATTCGTAAAATGATTCATTTCGCAGCTCCCTTATCCTTGTTCCAGATTTTGTCGTACTTTTGCAAACAAATAGCCCCTGAAAAATTCCGAGAATCTTTCAGGGGCATAGCATCATGGTATTGATTGAATGTCGTCTGGTCTGGGAGGTGCGCGTTTGTATCGTCTTGTGGCGTCACCAGACCAAATCCCTTTTAAGCCTCTCGGACTTAATTAAAGGTTATTTAATTTCGTTTAGTGTAGCATTGAATGCTGCGTTTGCAAATAACTTTTTTGGATTTTTGCGAACAATTCTTCGTACGATCACAGGAACATACGTAAATATTAAAATAGTGATAACGTCAGCATTGACGCTACCACTTAAATTTGAAGGATTGTTTTTAATTGAACCGTGTAAATCAAAGCTCTGTAAATTTCATGTAATTCAGTTTAAAAATTGTCCAAATTTCCACGACTGATTTGATCTGTGATTATTGTCTAACTATGCTTCTTCCATGACGCCATCGTCAACAAACGCATTTACAAATTCTGGAATCTGTTTTAAATAGGCCTCTAACGCTGGTCGTTTGGCCACAATAATGTCGCCCATATTGTGCCAAGTTACCTGTTTGGCACCAATTGATTCTAACGGGAAGTTGATAATGCGTTCGACTGACCCATCGTAGCCTTTAAACATCTCGTCGTTTGTGAGTTCAGACGTCGATAGGACCATCGCACTGTTCACAGCCGTGTGAGAAACTGGTTCCTTATCCACAAAGTTGATAATATGATTGGCCAAGAAAACCTTGTCGAAAAATCCCTTCAACATGGCTGGCGCAGATAACCACCAGATTGGAAACATCAAAATTAACTTGTTTGTTTTCTGAATGGTTTCAATATATCTGCCAACCATTGGATCTTTAAAATCGCCGTTTCCATAAACGGATAAATCGTTGGCGCGCATGATGGGATCAAAATCATCTGCATACAAATCAATCACGCTATACGGCTGGTTCTTGGCATCTAACGTCTGTTTTACCGACTCTAATTCGGCATGGGTAAAGCTACCTGTCCATGGATGAACATACACGATTGTTACTTGTTCCTGATCACTCATAATTGAATTCCTCCTCTAACTGATGTACCCTACGGTAAACTGTCACGTTACGTTACAGTCAATCAAAAAGCCCAAAAGAATTCGGAGAAATTTCGATGTTAAAGATTAGTGCGTTTGCAAAACTAGCCCAAACAACACGCCGCACGTTGATTCTGTATGATGAACAGGACGTCTTTAAACCGGCGACGGTCAGTCCAGAAGGCTACCGATTTTATAACTACGACCAGTTATACGAGTTATCCTTTATTCTTACCCTGCGCAAACTGGGATTATCACTGGATGACATTAAACAGGTTAGTTCTGACAACGACAAGAAGTCGCCAAATGCGCTACTGACAAACTTGCAAGATAGAGTGGATGATCAAATTCACGACCTATTGGCTGTCAAACAATCACTCGGTACAAGAATGGCCGCCGTCAATACGGAAACCCCACTTCATCGTGATCAACCCTACATTTATCAACATCACACGCAGTCGTTTTGGCAGTCAGCCACACTGCATGATTGCTCACGACAACAAATTGCTGAGGCATTTTCAAAGTTTTACAAGCAATTGGATCCACTGGTCAGTATTAATGGTAAATGTTCGGGGTTTGTCCTCAATCTGCCTAATGCCGACGCCGCCAATTTTATCAACGCCCCGTTCCGCTTGATTAAGGAAGCTACGACACCCATTAGCAACGACTTTATTACCACTATCGAGCGACCTGCCGGCAATTATTTGGCCATTGATATCGACAATGATGACACGGCCATCTGCAACGGCATCGATTTATTGCATCAGTATGTAATGACCCACAAACTAACGCTGCGTGGCCCGCTGTGGCAAATCAATATGAATGAGGACATCCGACTGCCCGAGGCAACGACGGCCGTGTTGCGGTTGGAATATTTGCTTGAGGGTTAGTTTTTCTTTGCCACTAACTGCTTTAAGTGGTTACTAATAAATTTAGTAAATGTCATAACTGCTTCAGTTGGACAATCGTCAGTAATTTGGACAATATGATATCGCTGTGTCCCTAATTGAGAAGCAATGTATTTGATATTCGCAAATTTCCGTTGACCCATTATTTCTGGAAACAAACCAAAGCATTCATTCGTGGCGACACCAACTAAAAAACTCTCAAAGGTCTCAAATTGTTGAATATGATTGATACTAAAACCATCGTCAGCGGCTTCTTTTTGCAGTCTATCCTGTGCATACCTCGAATTAAACTGGCTGTAATACCCACAAACCTGGTCCGCAATATCTTTGGGTTCAAGATTATCTTTTTTACTTAAAGGATTCATAGACGACATTCCGACAACGTAATTACCAGTATAAATGTCATTGATTGTCACGCCATCAACATTGGATTGACTCTTCCCAAAGGAATACCCAACGTCAATAAGACCGTCACTCACACTTTGCTCCAATTGTTCAAGACCACGATGAACAAAGTTTAATTGCCATTTTGGATAGACAGTTTTAAACATATTAGCTGCTTTACTAAGAATTTCAGCCTCGTAAACACTTGAAAACCCGATCATCAAATTCTGTTGATGATCTCTTTCTGATTGCTGAACATTCTTAATTATCCGGCTGTAATCGCTTACTAGTGATTGAGCGTTTTTGTAAAACATTCGTCCGGCCTTAGTCAGCGTAATGGAGTTGTGGTGTCGATCAAAAAGCTGTACACCCATTTCTGCCTCTAATCCACTCACCGATTTACTGATAGCTGTAGCTGAAACAAAAAAACGTTTACCAGCTTTTGAAAAATTCAATGTTTCCGCAGCTGCCAGAAAATACAAGATTTTATCATCCATTTTCACTTCACCTGCCCAACTTTTTTTCTTGGTGACTAACTTTTCTAATAATCTGTGATTTCTAATTTCATATTACAATATACTCGTCAAAAAGTTTGTGATTGTCAACACAATATAAGGAGTGTTCATGATGAAAAAAATTATTGTAACTGGCGTAGATGGAAACTTTGGTGGCACTGTCGCGCGTTTTATATTAAATTTGGTGCCTAAGGAGCGCTTACTTTTCACTGCTCCTAGAAAAGAATCTCTGTCTACATTTGAAGAACAGGGTATTGCCACAGATGTTGTGAATTTCAGCGATCCAGAAAATGTCGTTTCAGTATTTAAGAATGCAGACAAAGTTCTATTGATATCTATGCCATTTGTTGGCGAGAAGAGACGTGCTGCACATAAGAACGTGATTGACGCTTGTGTAAAAGCAAATGTCGGCCAAGTTGTCTATACCTCACTCGTAAATGCTAGTGATCCAACTAACCCAAGTTTGGAAAAAGTAGATCACGCTTGGACAGAATCATACGTAGAAAATACCAGCTTAGACTACATTTTCTTACGGAATTCACAATATGCAGAAGCAATGATTACAAATTACTTTGCTATGCAGGATGCAGGCGTGGTCGCTAACAATCAGAGTGATGGTAAAATGGCGTATATTTCTCGACAAGATTGCGCATTAGCAGCCGCCTTCGCACTCGCTAATCCGTACTTACATCGAGAGATTCTTAACATTAATGGTCCAGAACTTCTAACAATGGCACAATTTGTTGAAATTGGAAACCAAGTTACGGGAAATAGCATTAAATATCAATCCGTAACTGACGAAGAAGATTATAAAATTTTTGACCAGATGGAAGTTCCGCGAACAACAGATGGCG
>DMZB01000009.1 GCA_003482405.1 Lactobacillus sp.
GATTTTTATTCCGGTCACACAGTTAAATTTGATTCAAAAGTATGTTTCCTCTGAAGATAAAACACCACGTGTGAACAAACTTGGCGGAACCGAGTGGGCAAAAACAAAACGCAGTGTCGCTCGTAAAATTGAAGACATTGCAGATGAATTGGTTGATCTGTACGCTGCCCGTGAAGCGCAAAAAGGTCACGCCTTTCCCAAAGACGATGCTTATCAGGAGGAGTTTGAGGCCGCCTTTCCTTATGTTGAAACACCGGATCAATTACGCAGTACCGATGAGATCAAGCACGACATGGAACGTAGCAAACCGATGGACCGACTGCTGGTGGGTGACGTGGGCTTTGGAAAAACGGAAGTGGCGTTGAGAGCGGCATTTAAGGCCATTGAAGATCGCCGTCAGGTCGCCTTTTTGGTGCCAACAACGATTTTGGCGCAGCAACACTACGATACGATGGTTTCGCGTTTTGAAGGATTCCCAGTCAAAATCGGGATTTTATCGCGTTTTGACACGCCAAGCCAGATGCGTGCAACATTAGCAGACCTAAAGTCTGGTGATATCGATATTGTCGTTGGTACCCATCGTTTGCTATCCAAAGATGTGGAATTTAAGAATTTAGGTTTGTTGTTGGTGGATGAAGAGCAGCGTTTCGGTGTCAAACATAAGGAACGCATCAAGCAAATGCGCTCTTCTGTCGATGTATTGACGCTAACGGCAACGCCGATTCCACGAACGTTAAACATGTCAATGATTGGTGTACGTGACCTGTCGGTGATTGAAACGCCACCAGCCAACCGGTATCCAATTCAAACCTACGTCATGGAAGCCAGTCCGGCAGCTTTACAAGATGGGATCGCCCGCGAAATGGCCCGTGGCGGACAGGTGTTTTACCTGCATAATCGCGTTGGCGACATCGAACGGGTCGTGGCTCAGATTCGTGAGATGGTGCCTGAAGCCCGGGTTGCCTATATTCACGGTAAGATGAATGAAAACCAGCTGGAAAGTGTCTTGTATGATTTCATTCGTGGTGAGTACGATGTGTTGGTGACAACAACAATTATTGAGACTGGGGTGGACATTCCAAACGTCAATACGTTGTTTGTCGAAAACGCGGATCGAATGGGTCTGTCGCAGTTGTATCAGTTGCGTGGACGTATCGGCCGGAGCAATCGGGTTGCCTATGCCTACTTCACGTATCAGCCAAACAAAGTGTTGACCGAAGAAAGTGAAAAACGTTTGGAAGCGATTCGCGACTTCACGGAATTAGGGTCGGGCTTTAAAATTGCGATGCGTGATTTATCGATTCGTGGTGCCGGCAATTTACTCGGTCAACAACAGCATGGGTTCATTGACTCGGTTGGGTATGACTTGTACACGCAAATGCTATCTCAGGCAGTTGCTAAGAAACGTGGGACGGAAGTGAAAGTCCGCACTGATACGGAAATCGAATTGGGTGTAGAAGCCTATCTACCGGCAACCTATATTGAAGATCAGCGTCAAAAAATCGAGATTTACAAGCGGATTCGAGAGCTAGAAAACGAAGACCAATATGTTGAAGTTGACGAAGATCTCATTGACCGATTCGGTGACTATCCAACTGAAGTAGCCAATTTATTGGCAATTGGACATTTGAAGATGGACGCTGACCGCGCTTTGATCAGTAAAATTCGGCGTGTGGACGACAACATTAACGTCACGCTGTCGACACAAGGGACAATTCGGTTCAACGGTCAAGATATTTTTAAAGCATTGGCAAGTACAAAATTGCGGGCGACAGTCAGCGATGAAGATGGTAAGATGATGGTCAAATTAGTTATTCAGCCGAAAATGACTGAGGCACAGTGGTTGGCCTCACTATCGGCATTTGTGACCGCCCTGGCGGAGCAAGCTGAAACATCTACGACCAGTGAGCGTAAAAACACAGGCTCAAATACCAGCACGAGTACAAACACAAAGACAACTACGACCACACCCAAGCGAAAGGAGTAGCCATGCAGAAAGGAAAAAGTGAAGGCTCACATCAGCCGACAAAGCAGGACCATCGACAACGTGGTCTGGTGAACGGGGCTTTACTTTTGTCTTTTGCGGCACTCATCGCCAAAGTACTAAGTGCAATTTATCGGATTCCTTTACAGAATTTGGTTGGTAACACAGGGTTTTACGTGTATCAACAGGTGTATCCGCTTTACGGGATCGCCATGACATTTGCACTTAGCGGCTTACCGGTTTTTATTTCGAAACTGATTGCTGAGATTGATGATGTCACGGTTCGCCGTCAGGTAGCCAAACGTTTATTGTGCATTTTGGCTGTTTTTAGCGGCGTCTTGTTCGGGATTCTTTTCTTTGGCGCAACCGCCATTGCCGTCGCGATGGGTGACCGTGGTTTGACACCGTTGATTCAAGTAGTAGCCGGGATGGCACTTTTCATGCCAGCATTAGCCGTTGGCCGAGGTTACGCACAAGGGTTGTTTGATATGCGTCCGACCGCGATATCACAAGTTTTGGAGCAGGTTATTCGGGTGGCCATTATTATTGTCGTGGCTTGGTTGGCTGCTTCACAACACTGGTTGGTCTATCGCATGGGGGCGTGGGCCATGAGCGGTGCCCTGTTTGGGGCAGTCGCTGCACTGGCAGTATTTGTCCCGTTTTATCAACGATTATTTGATCGCCATGACCGTCAGCAACTAAATCCAAACATCTATGGTTGGTGGGTCCTTGCTAAGCGTTTATTTCGCGAAGGTGGCACAATTTGTTTGTTTGCGGCGGTGGTCCTCTTGCTGCAACTGGTCGATTCTTTTACGGTCAAACGTGGTTTGGTCAGTATGGGCTTGAGTCAAGACGCGGCTAAATCACTAAAAGGGGTCTATGATCGCGCGCAACCGTTGATTCAGCTCGGCTTGGTCATTGCAACCAGTTTTTCGGCCACACTATTACCGACACTGAGCGCGGCAATCAACGGTCGCCGACCACAGGTGGTCCAAACGACATTGAAAACACTGATCCATGTCAGTGTGGCGCTATCGGTAGCCGCCACTGCAGGCATGATCGTGTTAATGCCGGTGATAAACCTGGTGCTGTTTGGCAGCATGACGGGCAGTTTAGCGTTGGCAATTTATTGTTTAAGTATTGTTTTCGCAAGTTTGATCAGTACCTATAACAGTATTTTGCAGAGTATGAACCAGTACCGTTTATCGCTGATAGCGCTGCTGGCCGGTGTGTTGGTCAAAGTGCTGTTTAATTTTCAGGCGGTTGTTTCGTTTGGTATCAACGGAGCCAGCTGGATGACTGTCTTGAGTTTACTGGTCATGTTAATCATCATTTGGATTGGGAGCCCGGCAGAAATGAGATTCGCGTTGACGCAGGGAAAGTTTGTCCGCAAACTAGCCCTTGTGACCGTAACCATGGCCATTGTCACAGGATTTGTTGCTAATAGCCTGCAAATGTGGCTGGGACCTGGCCGGGTTGCAGCGATTGTTGTGACTGGTGTAGGTGTCGTGGTTGGCATTGCAGTGTTCATTGGGTTAGCATTATGGGGGAGGCTGTTTACAACGCGTGAGTGGCTCACACTTCCGGGTGGCAAGCGGCTATTGAAAAGTTTAGTTAATACAAAAAAATAAAATGAGGAATAAAAATGCGATTAGATAAGTTTTTAAAGATTTCAAGAATTATTAAACGGCGTCCGGTAGCCAAAGAAATTGCGGACAAAGGCCGAATTACAATCAATGGTAATCAGGCAAAGTCGTCCAGTAATGTGAACGTCAATGATGAGTTGGTCATTGCGTTCGGTAATAAAACGCTCACTGTAAAGGTAGCTCAGTTACTGGAAACAACAAAAAAGGAAGATGCCGAAAAAATGTATACAATCGTGTCTGAAACTTACGCCAAGGATTACCGTACTCAGGAGTAAGGGATGCAATTGTATAACGAAAGTATGTTCGCCTTAAAAAGGAGTTAAGCCCTTGATGTGTAACGGAATTGTCATTTACATTCAATTTTTACGTTGCTATACTTTAAGCAGTTCCTTGTATTGAGAACGACTGAATCTGCGATGAGGTGGCAAACAGCGATGGAAAATGGGCAATCAGTTCATCAACTAAACAATGATTATGTTAAAAAGTTGCGTCAGAGTGAACAACAACGTAATCAGCAAAAAACTGAACTTTCTCATCGGCGTCGTAACCGTGCCTTAAGGATTTTGGCTGTGTTTGCGCTCATCGCTGTGTTAAGTTTTTGGGCCTATGAAAAAAACATGGCCAGTTTGAATAAAATTAATCAGCAGAATGCAACTACTAGCCGGCAGTTGAAGGCCGCAAATACGAAAAATGGGCAGTTGACGCAACAAGTTAAGCAGTTGCACAACGATGCTTACTTGACCCAGTTGATTCGTGATAAGTATCTTTATTCCAAGAATGGTGAGATTGTTTACAATCTACCGAAAAATTCCAAATAGTTATTTGCTGAATAACAGCCGCAGAGACTTTGTCCGCGACTGTTTTATGTTACAATCATGGTAATTTTATGATATGTATTAAACTAATGCAGGAGGATGTATTTTTTTATGGCAGTGGAAGTCGGTAGCAAAGTTTCTGGCAAGGTGACAGGCATTACAAATTTTGGTGCATTTATTGATCTAGGTGAACATCAAAGTGGACTGGTTCATATCAGCCAGATTTCTAATGAATACATCAAAGATATTCACGATGTGCTGAGTGTCGGGGATGACGTTACAGTAAAAGTGTTATCGATGGAAAATGGTAAAATTGCGCTTTCCATGAAGGCTGCTGAAGACCGTCCTGCAAGTTCGACGAACCATGATGCACATGGACATAGTGGCAATCATGAGCGTCATGAGTCCCATGGGCGCCGTGACTTCCATAATGGTGGTCACGAGAATCATGGCTATAATGACCGTGGCAACAATCGTGGCGGTAATCGTTCACATCAGGCGGATAATAGTTTTGACGGTATGATGTCGAGCTTTTTAAAGGATAGTGAGCAACGCCTGGCCACATTAAAGCATAATACTGAAGGCAAACGTGGTGGCCGTGGCGGTCGCCGCAGTTAATGAATGTATTTTGGAGGCTGGTTCTCAGATGTTTTGGGAGACAGCTTTTTTATTTAGTTTCACAATATTTAGTTGCATGCAAAGTGCGGATCGATTGTCCGTAGAGAGGAATTAGCGATGGATCACGTTTTACGCCAGTTCATGAGAATCAATCAGTTGCACAACCTTTGGCGCGCCACTGATCGTGTGGTTATTGCCGTATCGACAGGCGTTGATTCAACAGCGTTATTAGATTTGTTTTTGCAATTACCGAAGCGTCAGCGACCACAAATCTTTGTGGCACACGTCAATCACAAATTGCGTGCGCAAAGTGATGATGAAGAAGCGTTTTTGCGTGCGCATCTCAAACGCCTGAACGTGCCATTGTTTGTTGCTACATGGCCGCTTGCCGAGCATCCTGATCACGGCATAGAGGCCGCTGCCCGTGTCTTCCGCTATCAATTTTTCAAACAAGTGATGCGTGAAACTTCTGCAACCGTGTTAGCCACGGCACACCAAGAAGACGAAATGGTTGAAACGGGGGTGATGCGTCTGACGGCGGGGCATGGATTTACGGAGCCGTTGAGTATTGCGTGGCAGCGCCCCTTTGCCAACGGACAACTGATTCGACCGTTATTGGGGATGAGCAAAGCGACGTTGCGTGACTACGTTCAGCAACGGGATTTAACTTTTTTTGAGGATGCCAGCAACGCCGAGCTGACGACTGCCCGCAATCGGGTGCGCCACCAGTTGATGCCACAACTGGTGCGGGAAAATCCAGCGTTTCAAACGGATTTTGCAGCCACACTATTGGATCAGGTTGCGGTTAACACTTATTTGCGGTCACAAGCTAAGCAGGCCCTTAAATCGATCAATCATTCTGTCAGCAAATTATTGTCAGATCCCTTGCCAACAATATTATTGCTACAGGAAGCCTTTGATCAGGTCACTGATGAACACCATGTGGCTGTAAAAACAGCAGCTTGGCACAACGTTGTTGACGGATTAGTGCAGGGGAAACCTGAGTGTAACTTTGATCTGGGCGGTGGTTGGCAACTCCGGCGTCGTTACGATTATTTTGACTTTAAACGGTTATTGAATAATCCTCAAAAAAACGTGTCCCGGCGGCAACCAGAACGCGAAACTATGGTAACATTAAACAAATGGACAGATGTGATGGAAACGTGTCAAATTGGCTTGTTTGATGCGGATCAGGTGGTCACTATGCGGCCTGGTTTCATGAGTGTTCATTTACACGTTGCAGCAGGTGATTTGCCGTTGTTGATTCGACAGGCTAAAGCGACAGACCAACTGCGATTGCAACATGGTCAACACCAGTCAGTGAGACGGTTGTTGATTAACCAAAAAGTACCTCAAGAAGAGCGGGATCACCAGTTGTTGGTCACCACCGTCTCCGGGGAACCACTTTGGCTAGTTGGCCGACGGGTCGCTGTCACCACATCAAGCCAGCAGTTAGTAGAAATTTGCGTGAAATTGGGGCGAGGAGCAAAACATGAATAACGACATTGAGAAGACACTCTATAGTGCTGAGGAAATAAAAGCCGCTGCGCATCGATTGGGTATGCAGTTGACCGAGGACTACCGGGACAAACGTCCCATTTTGATTTCAGTTCTGAAGGGTGCCATCTTATGGACCGTTGACGTGATGAAAGAAATGGACATCATGGCAGAAGTTGATTTTATCGATGTTTCCAGTTACCACGGTGGCTTGGCATCAACCGGCAAAATTCAGTTGATTCATGATTTGAGTGCCAATGTGGCTGGCCGCAATATCATTATCATGGAAGACATCATTGATACCGGGCGAACACTCAAATTTCTGATTGATTTGTTGAATGAGCGCCACGCCAAGGATATTAAGGTGTGCACGTTACTCGATAAGCCAGAGGGCCGAGTTGTTGAGGCCAAGGCCGATTATGTCGGGTTTCAGTTGCCGAAGGAGTTTGTGGTTGGCTACGGGTTAGACTACAAAGAGTTCTATCGTAACTTGCCTTATGTGGGCGTTCTTAAACCGGAAGTTTACGAGAACGACGACTAACTTTGTCACAGTTATAAGTACGGTCTTTTAGGCCAGTAAACCGGAAATTGACCAGAGGTTTTAAAAAAACTTCAAAAAATGCGAAGATAAGCGGTATTTTTGTTTGGTCAAGATAGGTCAACTGTGCTATGATATGATTCATCAACGGGGGTTAACCCTGCTAAGTTCAGTTTTCTGAACGAAAAATACTGAATTATGCTGTCAGGAGGCACTGTATGAACACACGCCGAAACGGACCAGTTCGCAATAGCCTGTTTTGGATTGTGATCTTCTTGTCATTTATGGGAATCTTGTATTTCTTCTTTGGCAATAACTCTGGGTCGCAAACACAAAACATTCGCTCCAGTGAATTTGTTCGTAACTTAAAGGACAATAAGGTTAAAAACTTTCAAGTCCAACCCGCCGGTGGCGTTTATAAGATTACCGGTGAGTACCGGAAGGCTCAAAAAGTTTCTAACAACAGTAATTCAGCGCTTGGGCTAGGAAGCAATCAATCAAGCAAAGCAAAGAGCTTTACGAGTTCCATTCTTGAAAATAATGCGAGTGTCAAGCAGGTGACTGATGCTGCTGCCAAACATAATGTCAAGATGGATACTAAGGCTGAGGAATCCAGTGGCTTTTGGATCAACCTGATTAGTTTGCTATTGCCAATCGTATTGATTGGGTTCTTCTTCTACATGATGATGGGTCAGGCAGGTCAAGGCGGTGCCGGTGGTCGTGGCGGTGTCACGAGCTTTGGTAAGTCGAAAGCTAAGCCTGCTGATCCTAAGAGCAACACCGTTCGTTTTAGCGATGTTGCCGGTGAAGAGGAAGAGAAGCAAGAATTAGTCGAAGTTGTTGAATTCTTGAAGGATCCACATAAATTTACGACGCTGGGTGCGCATATCCCAGCCGGGGTTTTACTCGAGGGCCCGCCTGGTACTGGTAAAACATTGCTAGCCAAAGCCGTTGCCGGTGAAGCCGGTGTACCATTCTTCTCCATGTCTGGTTCTGACTTCGTTGAGATGTTTGTCGGTGTCGGTGCTAGCCGTGTTCGTGATCTGTTTGATCAAGCCAAGAAGAGCGCTCCATCTATCATCTTTATTGATGAAATCGATG
>DMZB01000008.1 GCA_003482405.1 Lactobacillus sp.
ATTCACGCCTATTCAACTTTGAATGGTGATGCGGCGTTTAAAATCTTAATTGTCGCGTTGGCATATTACGTAGCACCATTGATCTATGCCTTATTAGTATGGGCCGTATTCAAGAAGTTTCTACCAAAAACATTCAATGAGACAGACTGGAAAGTTGATTTAAGTAAGTAATCTGATAATGATATCAAGAAGGGAATACACAATGAAAATAGCAATTGCAGGTGCTGGGGCTATGGGCAGTCGATTTGGAAAAATGCTACAAGATTCCGGACAAACGGTAACTCTAATAGATAATTGGGCAGCTCATGTATCACAAATTCAAAAACATGGACTTCTTGTTCATACCGATGGACAAGAGCAAATTGTGAAATTTGAGGCCTTTCAACCTTCCGAACTCAATTTTCAACAGTTTGACCTCATAATTTTATTCACTAAGGCGATGCAAATGGAGGGCATGCTACAAGATATTCAAAAAGCAATTGGTCACAATACAAAGATTTTGGTTTTGGCAAACGGGATAGGAAACATTGAAACGATAGAGCATTTCATTCCCCGAAAACAAATCATCGCGGGTGTAACCGTATGGTCGTCCGAGTTAGACGGTCCTGGTGAGATAACTTTAACCGGGACAGGCTCCGTTACTTTACAGGCGGTTCAACCGGATGACAATAATGCTCTCTTTTTACAGCAACTAGTCACCCTTATGAACAATGCCAAGTTGAATGTAACAGTATCTAATAGTGTGATTGAAGCAATATGGAAAAAAGCTGCCTTCAATTGTGTTCTCAACACCTATACCAGTCTTATTAGCTGCAATGTCGGCGAATTTGGTGCATTTTCAAATCGAGATTTTCTAATCGACAATGTCTTAAATGAAATCACATCAGTGGCGAAAGCAATGAAAGTACCATTCAACAAGCAAGAAACCCTAGACCTAATCTTAAGTCAGTTCAAGCCAGGCCAAAACGGATCTCATTACGCGTCCATGTACCAGGACCTCTCACAAAATCGTCTTACCGAAATCGACTACCTTAATGGCTACATTGCCAAAAAGGGTGCAGAATTTCATATTCCAACCCCGGTTAATTCCTTACTAACTGCACTTATTCACTGTCGAGAGGAATTAAATCAAATGCAAAAATAAATTCTTCAAATTTTACTTTTCAAAATAATAATAATTTAGTCTGACTGATAAACGGGTGCGCATCAAAACGATGCACGCCCGTTATATGGTTTCAATGTCACTTTAGTTCTGCGTATTATACGCAATGTTCGAAAATTTATTATAGGACTTCACGAACAATAGCTTAACGGTTCCCCGCGCCCCGGAACGGTTTTTCTCAATGATAACTTCAACTTCCCCAACATTTTGATCCTCGTCATCACGTGGATCGTTGTCGTTATCTTCATTGTCATTATCACGTTCGTAATAGTCATCACGATACAGAAAGGCAACAATATCAGCGTCTTGTTCGATTGAGCCAGATTCACGAATGTCTGATAGCACTGGTCGCTTGTCTTGTCGTTGTTCCAAACCACGAGATAGCTGGGACAGTGCAATTACAGGCACCCGCAATTCCTTGGCCAACTTCTTTAACTGACGGGAAATATCCGAAACTTCCTGTTGTCGATTTTCTTTATTGCCGCCTTCAATCAGCTGCAAGTAGTCGACAATGATAATGCCTAGATCATGTTCCTTAGCTAGTCGCCGACATTTCGCACTAATTTCTGCCATTCGGTTACCAGGCGTATCATCAATGTACACACTGGTTTTTGAGAGTGCGCCCATGGCCACCACTAAGTTCTGCCATTCCTCGTCGGTCAATTGACCCGTTCGTAAATGATTTGCGTCAATACTGCCTTCCGCACACAACATACGGTTGACCAGAGACTCAGCACCCATTTCCAAACTAAAAAGGGCAACTGTTTTGTTCGTTTTCGTAGCGACGTTCTCGGCAATGTTCAAAACAAAAGCAGTCTTACCTACCCCGGGACGTGCAGCAAGGATAATTAATTCATCGTCATGAAAACCAGTGGTCATCTTATCCAACTCATGAAAGCCAGTGGCCAATCCAGTAATTTCATCACCGTTCTTAGACAATTCATTGACGGTGTTCATCGCTTGATTCAACACATCCGCAATTGGCTTGAAACCACCGCTACTCCGGTCGTCGGCCACCTTCATGATTTCAGTCTCAGCGTTTTCAAGTAATGTTGAAACGTCATCTTCTTCATTGTATGAGCGAGTGACAATATCGGTAGCGGTCTTAATCAATCGCCGCAACAACGCTTTTTCCTGAACGATTTTAGCATAATATACAACGTTGGCCGCAGTTGGCACAGCCTGTGCCAATTCAGCGATATAGGTCACACCACCAACATCATCAATTTGTCCGTTAGCTGTCAACGCGTCATTAACGGTCACAGCGTCTACCACTGTACCATTGTCATTAAGGTCGACCATTGTTTGAAAAATGATTTGATGGGCTCGTCGATAAAAGTCCTCAGGTTGGAGATATTCCATTGCCTCGGGCATGGCATCATTGCTTAAAAAGATGGCCCCTAAGACGGCCTGCTCTGCTTCAATGTTTTGTGGCGGGGTCTGTTCCCGCAAATCTACATTATCCATGCTATCTCCATTAACTCTTGATCCAAAATAACAAAACGCACCATTTCCCGGGAAATAGTGCGGTCAAAATCTAAACTATTGCGACTACTGTTCAACTACATGAACACGAATCTTAGCCGTAATTTGACTGTGCAGTTTCACAGGCACATTGGTATATCCAAGTACCCGAATTGGTTCCCTTAATTCAATTTTGTGTTTGTCTAGCTTAATGTTGAACTGCTGATCTAAAGCTTGTGCAATTTGTTTAGACGGAATTGAACCAAATAATCGACTATCAGAACCAGCCTTGGCTTTAATTTCGACAACTGTCTTATCGTCTTCCAATTGATCTTTTAGCTCCTGAGCAGTTGCTAACTCTGCGGCTTCTTCGCGGGCTTCAGCACGTTGTTGACCCTTTAATTGACTCATTGCATTGGCAGTAGCTGCCTTTGCTTTACCAGTCTTGATTAAGAAATTCTGGGCAAAACCATCGGGAACTTCTTTCACTTCACCACGTTTGCCACGACCACGAACATCCTGCGTAAAAATAACTTTCATTAGTTGTTACTCCTTTGCATCTTGTGCCGCTTCAGCTGCCTGATTATCAAGAATATTCAATAATTCTTGGCGAACATCCGTTACACTTTGATTTTCAATTTGTGTAGCTGCATTCTGTAAGTGACCACCGCCACCCATTTGTTCCATGAGAACCTGAACGTTGATCTCTCCTGTCGAACGCGCTGAGATCCCGACGCGATTATCCGCGCGCTTCGTAATTACAAACGAGGCCTGAACACCAGCCATATTTAGTAACGAGTCTGCGGCTTGGGCCGCTGTAACCGAATCATATGCGGTATCATCCTCACCGGCAATCAAGGCCATATGATCATCAACGAGTTCAACCCGACTAATCAAGTGATTACGCTGCATATAGCTGTCAGGATTTTCTTTGTTAAATTGAACGATCAATTCGGCATCCGCACCTGCTGACCGCAAGTAACTGGCCGCGTCAAACGTCCTTGTGCCAGTGTGGTTGGTAAAATGCTTCGTGTCGATTTCAATTCCTGACAACATCGCCGTTGCTTCGATCTTGTTCATCGCGTTTGCTTCCTGTGGTTGATACTCTAACATCTCTGTAATTAACTCACAAGTAGAACTTGCATATGGTTCAATATAAACCAAAATTGGGTTCTCGGGGAACTCTTCACCGCGACGATGGTGATCAATAATCACCGTACGATTTTGTAATTTGTCATAGACGTTTTCAGCCATTGATAGTGACGGTTTTGAATGATCAACCATGACTAACAAACTTTGGTCTGTCGCGCGATTAACCGCATCTGCCGGCGTAATAATTGCATCTTTGACCTCGGAATAATTATCAATAGACTGTAACAGCCGTTGAATGTCTGAGTGTGACTGTTGCGCCTCATCCAGGATAATCCAACACTTTTTACCATTCATTTGCGCAATTCGGCGAATACCAAGACTAGCCCCAATAGAGTC
Organism: Lactobacillus sp.; assembly: GCA_003482405.1. GTDB lineage: Bacteria > Bacillota > Bacilli > Lactobacillales > Lactobacillaceae > Furfurilactobacillus. Next base: position 4,115 of record DMZB01000008.1, read on the forward strand.
CATATCAGGCGTCTGGTGCCCCGCAACAAAGATCTGGTCCGACTGTCCAAATAATTCTTGAAGTGCCTGAGAAATCATTCTAGCACGCACACGCGTCCGCTTTTCCATTGGGTTGGTCTTCCCGCCGTAAAAGCGGGCTTCCTGATCCTCAGCCTTGACAACAACTTGATCACCACCACGTCCAAGCGCTAGATCAAGGTTGCTTTGTGCCAACCCAGCCAAGCGATTGATATCTTTTTGGCCATAAGCCAAGCCCATGGATAACGTCAGTGGGAAGTTCTGTTTGGAAGTTGTTTCGCGAATGGTATCCAAAATTTTAAACTTATCAGTTTCAAGATTTTCGAGGTCACTCAGGTGTCCAACAAGTAGATAATGATCGGAGTTTAAGCGCCGCAAATAGGTGTTAAAATCCTTCGTCCAGTCTGTCAATGTACTAGTGACATAGTTACGGAGCGTTGAAATATCTGAATCGCTCATGCTTTGCGTGACTTCGTCGTAGTTATCCAACGAAATAATTCCAAGCACCAACTGTTCATTATGATAATCACGCTCAATTTGTGCATAATGACTGACATCCATCAAATACACGACATTTAACTCGGGTTGAACGAGTAAATAAAATTGCTTATCGCCCCACGCAATGGTGCTGTATTCATCATCCTTAGCGTGTTTTTCGATGGCATCTGCTAATGTTTGATCCACATCAGCAATGCTCTTACCCAATACCTCTGTATCGCCGAAGTACGCCTGCAAATATGGGTTAATCCATGCAATCCGCTGATGATCGTTGAAAATTAAGACGCCCATTGGCATTTCAATCAGCGCTTCCTGCTCGCCACGTTTGATTCGATACGACAGATCAGCAATGAATTCCTGTGTATCAATGCTAATTTCCTGTAACGTATTGAAAATGACGATCAACACGACGACGGCAGCGACTAGCACAATCAGCCCAAATATCCAATTCAGCATGAACGCTGTGATGACCCCTAACAGGCCCAGTGCCATTCCGTAAAATGCAATCCAGCGCAAACGCGTATTTTGCATAAAAACGGGCAACCGGAACCGTGAAAGTAATTGCCTCATGTTGTTCGTTCCTTTCCATAAAGTCCTGTTAACAGTTTATCACATCTAATGCCCCCAAAACATGACCCGGGTAAGTCCGTGACCGTTGAAATAATGCGGCAGACAAAAAATGACTAGACGAAAAAAACAGCCCCAATAAGGGCTGTTTTCTAAATCATTGATTAGTCTTCGGCTACGAATGGAAGCAAGCCCATGATCCGTGAACGCTTGATTGCCACCGTCAAACGACGTTGGTTCTTAGCGGACGTACCAGTCACCCGACGAGGTAAAATCTTGCCTCGTTCTGAGATGAACCGTTGCAACAATTCTGTGTCTTTGTAATCGATATATTCGATGTGGTTTGCGGCGATGAAGTCTACCTTACGGCGACGACGGTTACCACCACGACGACGTTGATCTGCCATGATATGATCCTCCTTCTTTTGAGACTAGAATGGAAGGTCGTCATCCGAGATGTCGATGCTTTCGCCATTACCGGCAAAAGGATCGGCTGGGGCCTGGCTTGATTGGCTGGTTGGTGCAGCACTACCTGCATTGTTCCCGCCGTTATTGTTGCCAGTGCCACCAAACGGATTGGCGCTTCCTGATTGAGGAGCATTATTATTGAAGCCGCCGTTGTTATTTGCGTTATTGTTCGTCCGTTGATCTGATTGAGAACGGGACTCAAGTAAGGCGAAGTTTTCAACGACCACTTCGGTGACGTAAACGCGCTGGCCCTGCTGGTTATCGTAGTTCCGGGTTTGAATCCGGCCCTCGATACCAACCAAAGAACCCTTATGCGTAAAGTTAGCGAAATTTTCCGCTGACTTTCGCCAGATAACACAGTTAATGAAATCAGCTTCTCGCTGGCCCTGTTGGTTAGTGAACTGACGGTCCACCGCCAACGTAAAGGATCCAACAGCTGCTCCTGATTGTGTGTAACGAACTTCAGGGTCACGGGTCAAGCGTCCAGTAAGAACTGCGCGATTAATCATAGTGGTAGTGCTCCTCTCTAAAAGTTTTGGTTAAAAGGTTACTTATCGTCACGTTTAACGATCATGTGACGTAAGATGCCATCACTGATTTTAGCTAAACGATCAAATTCGTTTAAAGCTTCTTCCTGGTCAGTGGTTAGGTTAACAACGTGGTAAGTACCTTCGTTGAAGCCTCCAATTTCGTACGCAAAGCGACGAGTTGACCAGTCTTTTGAATCAGCAATTGTTGCACCGTTGTCCGTCAAAATCTTGTCAAAACGTTCAACTAAGGCTTGCTTAGCTTCACTGTCAAGATCTGGGCGAACGATGTAAGTAATTTCATACTTAGTTGCTAACATCGACTGTATACCTCCTTATGGTCTTTTGACTCGCTATTTTTCAAGCGGGTAAGGAGTCATTCGCCAAAATGGCGAACGCTCACGAACTAAAATTATAGCATGGCAAAGCTTAAATAACAAGGTAGCACTGAACAAGTTTGATTGTTGCTGAACTCGTGCTAGCCGCTGTTTAAAAATTCTTTCGCCTTACTGCATTCCTAATCCATGACGCCTATTGTTCGTTCACACACCTATAACATACGCAAAGAACCGACATATGTTTGTTGTAAATCAAATTTGTAAAAATTTATCTAGTGGCATTCACACTATTAAGACTTAACGTCAATATCACGATTAACTACCACAACCAAAGTCTTTTTCGTCTACTCACGTTCGTAATTGAATTTATTAATAGCTTTTATTACCAAATAGTTTCCATTTGACGACCACTAGCCCTTCCTAGATAAAATTCACACTGACCGTAAAAATACAGTCAGTGTGAATTAAACGCAATTTCAGTAAGTTATTGTACCATCATACACAAACATTCAAACGATAATTTTAAGCATCGCTATAAGCTACGTATTTAATCTCGACACTGTATTTACAACCAAAACAATGATGAACATTGAAATCTACAAGATTATGATTATAAATCCATTTTCACAGTCATCACATCGTCTCCATGTTTAACATTGCCTTTATTCTTAAATTTATCAACACTCACTCTTTCTGGCTGAGTAAAGAATGTTACAACAACATCATCATACCCAGCCTTTTGTATTGTTGATTGGTCAAACGTTAATAATAGATCACCAGCGTGGACTCTCTGTCTATCCGCGTACTTGGTGATAAAACCTTCACCACGTAAATTAACCGTACCAATCCCAATGTGAATAATCGTCTCTAAACCATCATCGGATACAATGCCAAATGTATGCCTAGTAGAAAAAGTATATTTAATTATCCCATCAAACGGAGCATAAATTTTTCCCTCTGAAGGTTGGATAGCAAACCCCTTTCCAGTGAAACCTTTGACCTCACTAGAAATCCTTCTTAAATCACTTACATCTCCAGAAACAGGTGCCTTGACCGTAATCGTTTTTTCGTTATGACTCACAGTCACATTTGCATCATTACCAGCAGCTAATTTAACTTGCAATTGCTCCACAATTTCAGCGTGCTTTTTTTCGGTTATTTTAACTTTCCAAAGAAAAATTACTAATGCTAAAATCGAAAAAAACAACGGCGTATAAAATGCAAATATTTCGAAAGTATGAATGTTCTTGGCGGTCATATCTGCGGCTGTAGCACTACCAGTCATTCCGGCAACAAGTGCAATTGAACCAACCATTCCATTAGATAGTGATGCCGATATTTTGTCAATCATTGGTCGAATTGTCAGCGTCACGGCTTCATTACGATTACCATTTTTCAGTTGACCATACTCAATTGAGTCTGTTAGCGTCAAAACAGTCACCAGTTGAGCAAATGTAAAATTGAACAATACCAATCCAACGATAATAACTGGTAAATTTGATTTAGCCACAATAAAAATTACATAGGATAAAATCATGGCTACCTGTCCAATGGAAAACAAAACTTTACGACTAATAAATCGATTTAAAATAGGATAAAGTGGCGAGGTACAGAAGCCTACAATTGTCGCAACCACACCAGCAATCCAAAATTCATTAGCATGGCCTAACACAAACTTGAAGTAGTAAAACAAAATCCCGTTAGTTGTCACATATGCGAGGGAATAACAAAGATAGGCTAAACTAGTCCAGAGTATCTGATCATTTTTAATGATACCTACAAAAACACTCTTGATTGTTGTTTTTTCGTCGGATGCTGCCCGAATGACATTATGCTTTTCCTTAGTACCAGCAGCAACCGTCAATGCACATAGTAATGCGACTATTGAAACGATG
>DMZB01000005.1 GCA_003482405.1 Lactobacillus sp.
ATTATATGAAAAGAAGGCTTTTTGATGAAAACGAATCATTCTTCATGTACGGCCATTTTAGTTGGTAAGAAGGCCACTATGGATGGCTCCACCATTATTGCAAGAAACGAAGATGGCTACGGTGCCATTGGGCCCAAGAAATTTATCGTCCACGAAGCGCGTCACGGTCAACCTGACACGTATACGTCGGTTACGACAGGCGTAAAAATTGATTTGCCTGCCGATGCACTTCGTTACACTGCTGAACCAAGTGTGCCAACTGATGATGGTTTGTACGAAGAAGCTGGGATCAACGAGAAAAACGTTGCGATGAGTGCTACTGAGACAACCTTTACTAACCCACGTGTGCTCGGGTTTGATCCCTTGGTTCACGATGGTGTGGATGAAGAAGCAATGGTCACACTGGTTTTGCCATACATTAACTCCGCACGTGAAGGGGTTCAGCGGCTGGGTGACTTCATCGAAGATTACGGCACCGGTGAAAGTAATGGGATTGCTTTCTCCGACAAAGATGAAGTGTGGTATTTGGAAACGGCCGGTGGTCATCACTGGGCCGCAGTCCGTTTGCCAGACGATGCTTACGTGGTTGCACCAAACCAAATCAACATTCAAGACATTGACTTTAACGACGCTGATAACTACATGTGGGCTAAAGATTTGCAGGAGTTTGTCGCTGACAATCAATTGAACCCAACGCCAGGAACCTTCAACTTCCGTGAAATTTTCGGCACCCACACGGAGAGTGACGCGCACTACAATACGCCACGGGCTTGGTATGGTGAAAAGCTGTTTACACCGGATTTAGAACAAGAACCGACCAGCCAACAGATTCCGTTTATTCAACACGCCAACCGCAAATTAGCGGTAGAAGATGTCGAGTACTTCTTAACGTCTCACTATCAAGAAACGCCGTTTGATCCGTTTGGCGAGGGTACGGCGGAACAGAAGAAAACATTCCGTTCCATTGCATTGGACAGAAACCAAATTTCTCACATTTTGCAAATTCGGCCAAACGTGAATGCGGCTCATGCTGCCGTTGAATGGATGGCAATGGGATTCTTCGCGTACAGCCCGTACGTACCATTCTTTACAAACGTGAACGACACCCCAGAAAACTACAAGAACACGACCGAGTCAGTGTCATTGGACAACGCATACTGGCTGTACAAGTCACTGGGTGTGCTGGTTGAACCTCACTATCACGACTTTATCGTGGAAGTGAACGAATACCGCGATGCTTGTCAGGCTTACGCACGTTCACGCGTCATCGCAACCGATGCTGAAGCTGAAGGCCAAAGCGATGCCACAACTTACTTAACTAAGCAAAATGATATTACTGCTGCCGAAATTACCAAACGGACGAAGACGTTGATGGATCATTTAGTGAAGGAAGCGTTGGAGTTGTCACCAGTTACGTTTGAACCTGGGGATAATCTGTAGTGTAAATAAAAAGGTGAAAATCCACTTGGATTTTCGCCTTTTTCAGTACTTCAAACGATACTTTTGACGTTGAGGCGTGTATGTTAATTTGAGTGCCCCGTTATTGTAGTTTGCACGCAAGCCTGTATAATTGATAACGCACTGGCGATTAACTTTGCCATTAAAGAGGAAACACAAATGATTGAAATTACGGTAGAAACGCTACATGACATGTTGCCCAGCCTTGAACATTTGATTGACGTTCGGGAACCTGATGAATATGCAGAGGGTCATGTAGACAAAACGACAAATAGGCCACTGAGTACGATTGAACAGTGGTTACCAACTTTATCAACGGCAACGACCTATACGGTAATTTGCCGTTCTGGTCGGCGGTCAGCAATGGCCATCGACCGAATGAAACAGGCTGGTATCACAGGAGTTAACGTGGACGGTGGTACACTGGCGTGGCAAGCGGCCGGTTATCCAGTTACAAAGAAATGAGGAGCGCATGACGCAAACAGCACTTGAGGTGTTAAAGGACAAATTTGGTTATGACAGTTTTCGGCCGGGCCAAGATGAAATCATTAATAAAATCATGAATCACGAAAATGTCCTTGCCGTCATGCCGACTGGTGGGGGTAAATCGCTATGCTACCAGATTCCGGCACTGATTTTACCAGGTCTAACGGTAGTGGTATCCCCGTTGATTTCACTGATGAAAGATCAGGTTGACGCGTTGTCCGAAAACGGGATTCCAGCGACTTTTATTAACAGTACTTTGGATTATCAGGAGATTGAACATCGTTTGCAACAGGCCGCCATGGATCAGGTCAAACTGATTTATTTGGCGCCTGAACGTTTGGATGATGAACGCTTCTTAAGCGAACTCAGTGATTTGAACATTTCACAATTAGCGATTGACGAGGCGCACTGTATCTCGCAATGGGGTCACGACTTTCGGCCGAGTTATTTGAACCTGATGAATACGGTGCATCAATTTCCGTCACATCCCGTAGTGGTCGCATTGACAGCCACGGCCACTAGCAAAGTGGCTAGCGATATTATGCAACGTTTGAATATCAATCCGTCAAACGAAGTGAGCACCGGATTTGCACGCGAAAACTTATCCTTTCAGGTGGTTAAGAACCAAAACAAAGAGGCCTTTTTGCTGGAATACCTCAAGGTGAACGCGAATGCAGCCGGCATTATTTATGCCAGCACACGTAAAGAGGTCGAACGGCTGACCGGTTTATTGCAGAAAAAGGGTATCAAGGCGGAAATGTATCATGCCGGCCTAAATGAAGATATCCGCAATAAGAATCAAGAAGACTTTCTGTATGATCGTGTTCAAGTGATGGTCGCCACCAATGCGTTTGGGATGGGGATTGATAAGAGTAACGTGCGTTTTGTCATCCATTACCAAGTGCCGGGGAATCTTGAAGCCTATTACCAAGAAGCGGGCCGTGCCGGTCGTGATGGTTTACCTAGTGAAGCAATTTTGATGTATCAACCATCCGATTTACAGATTCAGCACTTTTTCATTGATCAATCCGACATGGATCCTCAATTCAAATCCCGTGAATATTTGAAGCTGCAGGAGATGTCAAAGTACGCCAACACAGAAGGCTGTTTACAGCAGTTTATTCTGAAATATTTTGGTGAAACATCGCCAGCCTGCGGTCACTGTGGCAATTGCTTGGATGAACGAGATCAGGTCAATGTGACGGTGGATGCCCAGAAGGTGTTGTCGTGTGTTTTACGAATGCGTGAACGTTTCGGCAAGTCACTGATTGCGCAAGTCCTGACCGGTTCGCATGTCAAACGGATTCGTGATGAACACTTTGATCAATTACCAACATACGGTTTGATGAAAGAACGTTCGCAAAAAGAAGTCAGTGATTTTATCGACTTTCTAACCAGTAGTGGCTACTTGCAACAAATCGGCGGCGAATATCCAACACTTCACGTGAGCACGATGGGCGGCAGCGTGTTAAAAGGGAAGGCTAAAGTATTGCGTCGCGGTGCCGTGAAGGCCAAACGAACTGTTTCAGTGGACGACGGTCTGTTCGAATCATTGCGTCAGTTACGGATGAACTTTGCTGAACAACAGCACGTGCCACCATATGTCATCTTTTCGGATAAAACCTTACAGGCATTCTGCGAGGAACTGCCACAGAGCACGTTGGACATGTTGTCCATCAAGGGTGTGGGGCAGAATAAGCTGGATAAGTACGGGGATGCGTTCCTCAACGTGATTCAAGAATACGAAGCCGACGCACAGGAGGCTGAATAAAGATAAAGTGCTCTGGAAGATGAATTCCGGAACACTTTTTTAACGGCAATTATTTCAGTTGGATTTTTGCGAATTTATGCTCGTGAAGACAGCTGATTTTGGGTTTGCTCGTTATAGAAACGTCCCCATTTTTCCATTGAAGTGATGACGGGCGGTCTCTTATACTCATCT
>DMZB01000269.1 GCA_003482405.1 Lactobacillus sp.
AGCCATAATTAGCGATACCCGATTACGGTCCAACCCCTGCGCAGTTCGTTGGGCGTTACCAAACACAGAAGGCGTGACCAGCGCTTGGACTTCAACCAAGATAGGTCGCGTACCTTCCATCGACACCACAATTGAGGAACCAGTAGCCCCTGTCAGCCGTTCCTCCAAGAAAATCTCAGAGGGATTGGCGACCTCACTCAGGCCGTCTTCACGCATTTCAAAAATGCCGAGCTCATTGGTCGAACCAAAACGATTCTTCACTGCTCGTAAAATTCGGTAGGTGTGATGTAAATCGCCTTCAAAATACAAAACTGTATCCACCATATGTTCCAAGATTTTAGGCCCTGCAATGGCACCACCCTTGGTCACATGTCCAACGATAAAAATCGTAATTTGGTTTGTTTTGGCAATCTGCATCAATTCAGCAGTCACTTCACGAATTTGTGAAACCGACCCCACAGCTGATGTGATGTCAGGTTCCTGCATTGTCTGGACGGAATCGATGATGACAAACGTTGGGTTCAACTCTGTGATTTGGTCACGAATATTGCTCATATCCGTTTCTGGGTACAGGTAAAATTCGCCCCCACCGACACCGAGCCGGTCCGCGCGCATTTTAATCTGGGTAGCACTTTCTTCACCAGACACGTACAGTACGCGACCCTTGCTACTGAGTTGACCAGAAACCTGTGTCAGTAACGTTGACTTCCCAATTCCGGGATCACCACCAATGAGCACCAATGACCCAGGTACGACACCGCCACCTAAAACACGGTTGAATTCCTTCAAGTTCGTTTTGACGCGGGGTACTTCTTCCAAACTAACATCTTTAATTAACTCAGCTTTAGCTGATTGACCACCAAAACTGACCCGTGATTTACGATTAGGCACTTCGTCAGCGATCCGCTCTTCCACCAACGTGTTCCACTCACCACAGTTCGGGCAACGGCCCAAATAACGTGGCGAGTTGTAGCCACAGTTTTGACAAACGAATTGTGTTTTAACTTTTGCCACGTTTTACTCCTTTTAAATAAATACTCGTTACTATTTTTTGACGTTTGACCAATATTAACCAATCAATGATAACAGTCTAACATACGTATTTTACCCTGTCATTGTTTGGCGCACGCTTGATAATTTCTTAACTTATTTCACGGGCACAATTGACGTTTACAAACCAGACGAACCAAAGCCCCCATCGCGATCGTGTTCCGGTTCATCTTCATCATCAACAGTGAGGTAGTTGACAAAAATGCCTTGTCCAATGCGGTCACCCTTCTTAATCTTTACATCACGCAAGCCATAGTTCACCAGTTGGACAAAGATTTCGCCATCGTTACTGTCGTTCGAATAATAATCCGCATCAATGACACCCACACCGTTTGGCAAGATCAGCCGACGTTTCAATGGACCCGATGAACGGTTGACCAACATTAAAACTTCGTTGTAACGCATGTACGCTTTCACACCGGTTGGGACCAAGTAAGGCTTTAATTCCTTGTCAGCCGCCAACATCAATTCATCGGTCACATTTTCCTTATGCCGCAGATGCCACAAGACTTTTAAAAAGTTACGGCGCCAAATTGAGGGTAACGTAAAGTCTTCTGACGCTGCCAAGTCATAACCGGCAGCGTATTTTGTTTGCCGTTTTGGTAATGCGACGGGGCTCTCCGCCAATCTTTTAACCACTTCAAAGCCACGGTTTCTTGCCATTTTTTCACTCTCCTACGTTCATTAATTACTTATGTAAAGACACCCCTTTATTATAGTAGAAGCATGTACACATTAATAGCATTCAAAACTGACAGTGGACATTATGTTGAAACACACAACGCGTGAATTATGATAGGATATTAAATGAATAACGGCATGATTGTAACGAAAGGATCGTCAAATGGAGTTTCAACGCGAGGGACAACGCCTCTTTTTAACTGAACAAGACCGGCTCGCCGCTGAAATCACGTTTCCCGTAGTTAACGACCACACGTGGTTGGTTGAACACATCTGGGTGAGCGATCGGCCCGACAAACGGCAGCTAGCGCGTCAACTACTGGACGAAGTGTTGAACTTGGCTGACAAGGCTCACGTCGATTTATTGCCACTCGATCCGTTTGCACGTCACACTTTCGCTACAGAACCAGCCGTTAACAAATACCGGCATTCATATAAGGAGTAATTTACATCATGGCAATGACGCAAGATGAATTAAAGCAGCAAGTTGGGCAACGTGCCGTCGACTTTATTGAAGATGGCATGACAGTCGGCCTTGGCACCGGTTCGACCGTGAAGTACATGGTTGACGCACTGGGCAAACGTGTCAAAGAAGAAGGCCTCAACATCGTTGGCGTTCCAACATCTGACCGGACTCGTGAACAAGCTCGGTCATTAGGCATCCCTGTTAAAGGCATCGATGACGTTGATCACATTGACCTCACCATTGACGGGGCCGACGAAATTAGTGACGATTTTCAAGGCATTAAAGGCGGTGGTGCCGCTCATCTTTGGGAAAAAATCGTTGCAACAAACTCCACAAAAAACATGTGGATCGTAGACGAAAGTAAGCTGTCCCACAAACTCGGTAGCTTCCCATTACCACTGGAAGTCATCCCGTATGGATCGTCACAAGTGTTCAAAAAGTTGGCGGCCAAAGGTTACAAGCCAGAAGTTCGGATGCGAGACGGCCAACACGTTTTGACTGACTCAAAGAATTACGTCATCGATTTACACCTTGGCGAAATTGACCACCCGCACGAATTGGCTAATGAACTGATTCAAATGGTTGGTGTCGTTGAACAAGGCCTGTTCTTGGACACGGTCAACACGGTTATTGTGGGTCGTCCTGACGGTCCTGAAGTTTTACAAGCACGCTAAAAAATCTAGGTAAATCAAAAAGTGGATCAGTGATTTTCTCTCAGTAAAAGAGACATCACCGACCCACTTTTTAAGTTTAAGTCTAGGCTTCAACACCCAGTGAATTATTTAAAAACTTAATTCGTTTTAACTTTGGCGCCAACCAGATGTACAGGTATTCAGCCCCCTGTAGCCAAGCATACGCCAACAACACAGCACCAATGGTATCCGTAGTGTAATGTGCTTGTAGGTAAACTCTGCTAAACATCACCAAGAAGACCCACAAGCATAAGATCGTTTGAATCAACAATCGTTGCAAATTATTCTGCATGAGCGGTAACACCATTAGGAACAAAATGGCGGCCACCATGAAGGTGCCTAAAACGTGACCTGATGGAAAACTGTAACCGTCATCGCTCGCCATGTGACCGATGGGACGTTGGCGGGCAACAATCTTTTTGATGATCGTTCCCAAAACGTTACCACCAAAGCCGTAACCAATCGCCCATAATGCCGGGATCTTGTATTTGAAGCCCCACAACACACCGGCAATGATGATCATGTACAACAAGTCCATCGTCGGACTGGCCAGTGTTGTAATCAACTTGAAGACCCCAGTTAGGGCTGCACTGTCATGATGAACATGTTGTGTCAATTCAGAATCGATCAATGACAAGATCTGGGATTGACGTTTTGCGGCAATCGCCAAAAACAAAAATAAAATGGTCGTCACAGCCAGTATCGCGCCACGACCGCGTTCTTTTTCAATAAGCATGTGTTCCTCCGCCCACTGTTTGGGGTATGTATTCGCTAAATAATAACTATCGACAAAGTATAGCACACAATATTTACCGATTAATAAGTTCATTAATGGTTTTATGGACCCTTAAGTACTTAAGACTTTCTTAATAATCTTAGTCGATTTTAAACAATTCATAATGGGACCGTTTACAAAACGTCCAAACGTCACGCCGTTACACTATTCGTGCTAAAGTATTAGCAGAGTGAGGCCACCGCATAAACGGATTGGCACACATGACAAAGGAGAAACCTTCATGACACATTTAATTATCATGTTAGCCGTTGGGTTAATCGCAGGTATTGCCGGTGCAATTCTTGGTCTAGGCGGGGGCATTATCATCACCCCGGTCCTAACACTGGCAATGGGGATCAACATCAAGTATGCAATTGGTGCCAGTATCATTGCCGTCATCGCCACCAGTTCTGGTGCTACGATTGCCTACCTGCGCGATAACGTTTTAAACTTACGGGTCGCAATGTTTCTAGAAATATTTACAACAATTGGCGCGATTTTAGGCGCAATTTTAAACGGTATTCTAAGCCCCATTGTGTTGTATCTTATTTTCGGATTATTGCTGATGTACTCCGGTTACAATATGGTGCGTAAGCTGCGGGCCGGTGCTGAGGTCTTGCAACGCGCACATCCGGATCCAATTGCAGAAAAGCTGGAATTAAACAGTAGTTACTATGACAAAGCCGCTGATAAAACAATCGAGTACCAAGTTGAACGGATCCCAGCCGGTGCGACGGTTATGTTAGGTGCCGGTCTCGCTAGTGGCTTGCTTGGTATCGGATCTGGTGCCTTTAAGGTCATGGCCATGGACACGTTTATGAAAATGCCGCTAAAGCCATCCACCTCAACCAGTAACTTGATGATGGGTGTCACTGCCGCTGCTTCGGCCACTGTCTACTTTTTCAACGGCTCAATTCAACCACTGATTGCTGTTCCCCTGGCATTAGGGATTCTTGTCGGCGCGACGTTAGGCTCAAGAATCATGCAAGTCTTACCATCAAAGTGGATCCGGATTGTGTTTGTGCCCATCATTTTTTACATCGGTCTGCAAATGTTCCTTAAAGGATTCGGGGTGAACATCTAATGGACAACAAAAATGAAAAAACCGCAGAAGAGGAAAAGATTTCTAAAGAAATGGCTCAAGTCGAGATTATGATTGGTCAAATCCTTAGAATAGGAGTTATTATTTCTGCAGTTATCATGCTGATTGGTTTTATTGCATACGGGTTTCAGGGCTCCACTGGCTTACCAAGCCATGGGGCTGTCACAATCACTGCAATTGCCACCGGGCTCTTGTCCTTTAAGTCTGGTTCTGTTATGATGCTCGGATTATTCTGTCTGATATTGACCCCCGTTTTACGTGTAGTTGTTTCAATCTATGCGTTTTACGTGGAAAAAGATTCCCTGTACGTTTGGATTACCTCTGCCGTGCTCGTGATTCTGCTCTTTGCTTTATTTATCGGACACAATTAACTCGGAGGCTTACATGGATAACAACGATAACGATTCGCGCATGAATCGAACAGACCGCCGCACGCAGGGCAATCATTTCACCGGAGATGCTGCTGACACTGGCAGTGTGGTTAGCAGTAACTAAAAGCCACCACGCAAACCACATAAACACCCCATTCGCAACACGTTTTTCGCTATTATCGGAATCGTGCTTTTAGTTGGCGGTGGTTTCGGATACAAAATGTACAGCAATATCAAACACGCCAGTAACGAAATGTTTGATTCTGTTAGTGGCACTAAAGCGCGAAACGTTAGTAAGTTAATCAAGCAAGGTAAGCCAATTTCCATTCTATTAATGGGTACCGACGTTGGTGCCCTAGGCCGTAACTCAAAAGCTTGGGCTGGCGGTCGGACTGACTCGATGATGCTTGTTACCGTTAATCCAAAAAAGAAAACGACAACTATGATCAGTATCCCGCGTGACTCACTGGTTTCAATTACTGGTCACGAAGATGAGTTCCCAACGAAAATCAATGCTGCTTACTACTTTGGTCAAACAAAAGCGGCTATCTCCACAACGTCACGCATGTTTAACGTGCCAATTGATTACTACGCCCTGTTAAACATGGGGGGCCTTGAAAAGGTGATCAACAAAGTCGGTGGCATCGACATTGTGCCACCTCTGACGTTTACCTACGAAAATCAACACTTCACCAAAGGCAAAAAAATCCACGTGAACGGTGCGCAAGCGTTGAAATTCACACGGATGCGTTACCAAGATCCTGAAAGTGACTACGGTCGTACGTTGAGACAACGGATCGTCATTACTGCCCTACTGAAAAAGAGCGGTAACTTGACCAACTTATTGAATCAAGGTTTCTTAGACTCAATTGCAAGTCAATCACGAACGGACTTTACGTTTGGTGACATGCTCACACTGGCCAACACTTATCGCAGTGCAACTAAGCACATCGTTTCCGACCACGTACAAGGAGTCAGCGACGAAATTGCAGGCCAGAGCTTTGAAGTCCTTCCAACAACTGAAAAGCAACGGGTCACGAACAAGATTCGCAAACAGTTGGAGCTTTCAAAGGCAACGACTGGTAAGCGTTTTGCCAACACAGTGCCTGCAGCTTTAAGTGCTTATGAACCAGCTGCTGACTATGGTGAAACAGCTGCTACAGCCTCCACTTGGGGATCAGATACCAATACTGCTTCCGAATACAGCAAAGCGTACGGCAGTTCGTCCGATTCTAATTTGGACCCTAACTACGGTGCTGATAATACGGACTCGACCAGCCAGAGTACTGGCGCGAACGCAACCGGTTCGGATGCTAGCCAGACTGGTGGCTACACTGGGTACGGGTACTAAACTGATTTGGACAATAACATTACTAGATAGCAAACAGGCCAACCTCAACATTTGAGATTGACCTGTTTTTGTATGTCTATGAGTTGCCTCACCATGTAAAGTAAATG
>DMZB01000215.1 GCA_003482405.1 Lactobacillus sp.
AGGGGATTTGAGCGTCTTTTATTTACTTTTTCTCAATTGTGCCATCTGGTTGAATGAAACCGATTGGGCCTGAACTAGTTGAGGTATCACGACCCCAGATTGTCATAATTTTACTGGGTGGTGCTGAAGTAAAGGTAAAGCCCCAAGCCTTCATTTGCGTCATCTTTTGATTGTAAGAAAGATTAGAACGGATTAAGTATTCTAAATTTTGGACATCAACATTGTGCTCACGGTCTCTTTTTGCTTCGCCTGTGTTATCTTGCTGACCATTAACGACAGAATGACCGTAAGCATTTGTGTATGTACTATTAGAAGAGGAAATATTTGTTGAGCTTTCATTCTGTGAGCTTGATGAATAAATCTTACTGGATTTTGAATTAGCAGGTAATTCACTTGAGACAGCGCTATGATTCATAACCGCAGTTTCGACAGGATGGTAGAAAATGTGGTAGCTGAGCATTCCACCAGCAATCAATAAAAAGACGACGATTATTGACCAAATTACTTTTTTCATGTCCGTATCACCTTTTTGAATTGAATTATACCATATGGTGACCAGAAGCTTTTTAAAGCGGATCTTTAGTTTTGTAAAATTGCAAATAAGAAGTAGTTAGTCATTAGTCATCTTAACTAGCCTTTTTTCATGGATTATTCACTCACGGAGAAATTTTTCTACAGTGGGATAGTTTTGGACAAAATAAAGACGGCCGCGTAAACGGTCGCCTGGAATGATCCCAAACGGATAAGCTTGAGGTTGGATTGGTGTATCACAGTTAGCGTATGAATAAACACTATTTTTGAGTAATTTTGATATTTGGACCGAAAGTACAGGCCTTAAATGTTCGATTCAAGCGATTATTTGGTTTTGTTAACATTTTGATATAGTGATTCACGTTGTGTGAAATAGTAATATGCGCAGATGCCAACATAAATCGCGACGGTCAAAATGGTGACAATAACGTTAGTTGAAAATAGAATTCCGAAAAAGACGAGGATTAGGGCAATTAACGAGAAGTAAGAGGTCCATGGATACAAACCGACATGATAAGTGCTGTCATCAAACTTGTAACGACGGCTACGAATGTGACCCAGGCAAAGCAAGATCCAAATCACCAAAATTGTGTAACTAATGGAACCCACCAAGTAGTCAAACAGTGTATTCCCAATAAAGTAGGTAAGAAGAACTCCAGCGAAAAGTGACAGTGAACATGTCAGTACAGCCATGTAAGGAACAAAGTGTTTGTTCAACCGCGTTAGCGAAGTTGTCACTTTCGTGCGGCGTTTGTTGCGTTGATTTTGAACATAGAGCAATCTGGAAGCAGAGTAGATGCCTGAATTGATGGAAGAAATTAATGCGAGGATAATAACAAAATTGATGATATCCGAGGCAAACGGAATGTTTAACAAACGAAATACGGACACAAATGGACTGACTTTATCAGATAACTGATCCCATGGAAACAAGGTGACGATGATGAAAAATGGGATCAAATAGAAAGAAATAATCCGAAACATAATGCCGTGAACGGCACGGGGGATGACTTTTTGTGGATCCTTAACCTCCCCAAGGGTAATGCCAATTAGTTCTGAACCAGCAAATGAATAAATGACGATCAACATGGCACTCAGAAAGCCAAAGGCACCGTGTGGGAAGAAACCGCCATGAATGGTAAGGTTGGCAAATGCATGATTTGTGGTCATCATATTACGGGCAATCAGGAAGATGCCGGCAAAGATGAAGAAGATAATAACAGCAATTTTCATAATGGCGAGCCAGTATTCCGTTTCAGCAAACCAGCGGACGGATAATAGGTTAATCCCTGAAATAACAACGGCAATCACCAACACAATTAACCATGTCGGCACACTGGGGAACCAGACTTGAATAAAACTGGCAGCAGCAACTGCTTCGGCAGTCAGGTCAACGAACCACATTGTGAAATAGGCCCAATCCACTAGGTAAGCGGCAAACGGACCAAGAATTGGATTCAGCAAACCCGAGAAACCGGTTGCTGACGGATTATTGGCAGCCATTTCGGCCATCCCTTGCATGATAAATAAGAGGATCAAGCCGCCAAGTAGGTAACACAAGATGACGGCTGGACCAGCAGTATGAACCGCATTGGCACTACCCTTAAAAAGGCCGGCACCAATCGCACCACCCAGTGCCAACATGGTAATGTGACGACTGGTGAGTGATCGTTGCAAATGAGCATCATCGTTATTTTTGGTTTCGTTTGTCATTGCGGACTCCTTTTTACAAATTGCTGAGTATTTTTAGAGAAAAAATAAAAACGTCCATGAATCCATTCAGATTCAAAGGACGTTTACACGTGGTACCACCTTTGTTTTAAACGACAATCTTTTGTCGTTCCTTGCTGCACACAAATATACAGCCTACGATAACGGATAACACCGGTATTTCTCATGAAAAATACGCTCTAACGGGTCTTTAATTAATTAGTCAACGCACCATTCCAGCACTAGGCACTCTCTTTAGATCACTAATTAACGCGTCCACCACATCAGTTCAGCAGAAAATTAAGTTAAAAACATATTAAACGACAATGAGAATCCTGTCAAATTAAAATTACAACAAAATTCATTTTTTAAGGTGAGCTCAAACGTTAAGGCTTTAAAATTGTAACGTGACGAATATCATCTAAATGCAAAAAGCCATTGTCTTCAATATAAACACTCACATCATCATAGCCTTTTACACGTCCGATGACATCGGCAGAGAGCTTGCCTTCACTATTATGCGCATAACATTGAATACTGACACGGTAGACATTCGCATAGGCAGTTGCCAAGCGTTGACTAATTTCAGTTAATGATTGAAGGGGTTTAGGTTCGAAGTGTCGTTGTTTTTCAGCGGCTTCCTTATTCAAGGCACTCGTGTGATCTGACAAGTAGTAACCTTGCCATTTGAGCATGCCACGGTCGACATAATGATGATCAAAGAAGTCCTGAACGGTTTTAGGATCATAGTCAGGGTATTTTTTGTCACTCATCCCAATGCTTCTTTCTTTGGATTATTCGTTGTGATTTTGGCCAGCGTTGGTCAGTGAAACCATCAAACTGCAAACTAAGCTGGGTGTGTTTTTGAATACCATTGATGATTTCTTCAAGGTACGTTAAATCATAAATGGTGACGGTATGTAGAGGAACAGATCTTTCTCGATGCGCTTTCTTAAGACTGTCGAAGAAAAAATTATAAGCTTTGTCATAGGGGTCATCGACCACTTGTAGCCAGTAACGCGTATTGTATTTTCGTAAAAAGAGTTCATCAATTCGGTCACAGATGATGTCTAAATCGTTATTCATATGCATTTCCTCCATTATGACCACCGACAAGAGAAGCACGGTTAATTGCTGTACCACCGTGAATTTTGCTACGGGCAAACACAATAGCACGAAAGCCATAGCGCTCACGAATCGCATCGACGATAGCTTCAAAGCGGGCATTTTTAATTTGTCGAGTTGGATCTGAAAATAAATCGAGTTGCAGGCCGGTATTGGGTGCCAGCCTCGAGGTGTAAACAGCGATGTTACGAATGGTTTGACCTTCCCAATGATTACGAAACATCATCGTTAGGTTGGCAACAATTTCTTTATTACTGTCAGTCGGGGGAATCCGCATTGACTGATGAAAGCCACCGCGGCCATCTTCTTCACTGGCAGCGTATGAGAAACCGATGGAAAGGGACAGGCAACCGGCCAATTTATGATGGTGCCGTAGACGAGCGGTGACTTGCTCACCAATTTCTTTAATAACTGTTTCTATTTCAAATTGATCGTTATAATCACGTGGCAGCACTTGTGAATTACCTAAACTCGCTTCATGGACCTTAACGCGTTGGTGTAACTGAGTGCGATCAATTCCCCAAGCTAGAGCAAATAATTGTGCACCAATAATGCCCATTTCGGCGGTTAGATCGTATGGATTGTGGTGGGCGAGATCATTCATGGTATGAATACCCATTCGTTCCAAATGATTGGCCGTGCGATGACCGATGCTCCAGACGGAATCCAACTGTGAGATGTTCCAAATCTTTTCGGGTACCGACTTATAATGAATTTCGCCAATTAAGTCATGTGTGTGTTTAGCATAAACATCAAGGGCGATTTTGGCTTGAACGGGATTATCACCGATACCAATAGTGACATAGAGGCCCAATTCTTTTCGAACGGTCTGTTGAATCAACTTGGCCACGTCCCGTGGCTCTTTGCCAAATAACTTATAGGAATGCGTCAGGTCCAAGATGGACTCATCAATGGAATAAGGCCATAGATCCTCGTCAGTAACAAACCGACGAAATATATCGTTGATTTGAATGTTTTTTTTGATGTATAAGTTCATTCTTGGTGGCACAACAATTAGGTTCTCGTCTTGTGGTAAATCACGTTGACGAGACACATTAGCAGTGAGGCCATACTTCTTTTTTGCATCGGGGGAGGTTGCAAGAATCAGGCCGCCGTTGGTATTTTCCTGCTCACTCATAACAACCATTAATTCTTTTAGCGGATTTAGACCGCGTTGAACGGCCTCAACACTTGCATAAAATGATTTATTATCGATCAGAAAGTAAACACCACACGGCTCCTTAGAAGCGTCGTAATCATAATCGTAGGGCATTTAAAATCACCTCGAACATCTGTTTGCTATGGATAAATGATACAAACAAACGTTCGCCACGTCAAGACAAAACTTACACTTTTTTAAGTGATTGTGTAATTGCACACACTCTAATTATATTGTAATCATATTTATTACAGTTAAAACGATTAGAGCAGCGGGACAGTCCCAAATCGCTAATGTGAAAAAACACGCTTGTGAAAACGTGGGGATCATTAATTGCTTGAAAGGCCAGTCTCGTTCTATGCTGAAAGCGCATACAAAGATTGTGAAACTACGATGCTTATTTGGAGGCAATACATTATGGCTTATCAGACAGTAAATCCTTATACAAATGAAATTGTTAAAACATATCCTGATGCAACGCCGGAAGAAATTGAGACGGCGTTAACCAAGGGTGCAAAACTTTATCAGCAATGGCGGTCCACCAATATTCAATCACGTGCGGATACCTTGCATCATATTGCTGACTTGATGCGTAAACACGAAGACAGTTTGGCTAAGACAATGGTCATTGATATGGGCAAACTCCTGAAAGAGGCGAAGGGCGAAGTTGAATTATGTGCAATTATTGCCGATTACTTTGCAGATCACGGCGCCGACATGCTTAAACCAACACCAATCAAGTCAGGGGCCGGTGATGCGTGGGTTGAAAAACATGCGACCGGGGTCGTTTTAATGGTTGAACCATGGAACTTCCCTTATTATCAAATTATGCGGGTGTTTGCACCGAACTTCATGGTCGGCAATCCGATGATCTTGAAACATGCAGCCAATACGCCGGGTTCGGCGGTGGCGTTTGAACAGCTTGTTAAAGAAGCCGGTGCGCCAGATGGTAGTCTAACAAACTTGTTTTTGAGTTATGACCAAGTGGGTACAGTCATTGCTGATTCACGGATTCAAGGGGTTGCCCTAACCGGTTCTGAACGCGGCGGCAAAGCTGTTGCGGCTGCAGCCGGTGAAAATTTGAAAAAGTCAACGATGGAACTGGGTGGGATGGATTCCTTCATCGTGTTGCCGGATGCAGACTTGGACCAAGTTATGAAGGTGGCTCGTCAAGTACGTTTGTACAATGCCGGACAGGTCTGCACGTCATCCAAACGGTTTATTGTTGCTGCAAACTTATATGATGAATTTCTTAAGCGGTTGGGTGAACAATTTGCCAGTGTGAAGCCCGGCGACCCACTGGACGCTGCGACAACCTTAGCGCCAATGTCATCAGCCAAGGCCAAAAACAAATTGCAGCAACAGGTTAAGGAAGCCATTGAAAAAGGGGCAACCTTATATCAAGGCAACACACCGATCAATCTACCCGGGCAATTCTTTGAACCGACGATCTTAACGGACATTAAGCCAGAGAATCCTGCCTATTCGGAAGAAATGTTCGGGCCTGTTGCCCAAGTCTACAAGGTTGAATCTGAACAGGACGCCATTGCTTTAGCAAATGACTCTCAGTTTGGTCTTGGTGGCATTGTGTTTGCCGGTGACAAGCAGCACGGTGCACAAGTTGCCGGCCAGGTTGAAACTGGAATGGAATTTGTCAACACATTCATGTATACGTTACCTGAACTACCGTTTGGTGGCGTCAAAAAGTCAGGTTATGGCCGTGAAATGAGCACACTGGGTCTCGAGGCCTTTGTTAATGAAGAGTTAATCGTTGCTAAGGACGCTCCAGAACTAGATAACTTAGCCGGCGCATTATTTTAGTCAATTATGATGGTGGTTGTTAAGCGTTAACTGTTTGTCAATGAGGCAAACGGTCATAGTCAATCAAAAAGAATCCGTTTGAATCAGCTATGCATGTAAGTCGTGCAATGCCGGTTTAAAGCGGATTCTTTTGATTGTCCAGCGTTAAGTAACAAAAGGATAATCTTTAGGTGAGCCATATAAAAATATAAATACTATTGAAAAATCAGCGAAATGGCCTATCGTTGAAAGTGATTGAAAAAACATGAAAAAAAGCGCACCGATTGCTTGCAGATTCAAGTCAGTGTGCTAATATATAAATACAGATTAGAACGGTTCTAAACAGGAAGAACGTCATTTAATACATTAGGTACATTTAGTATAAATGCTGGTGATGATTATGAAAAGGGGCAATCACGTGGAAACGACACAACCGAAGAAAGAGAAAAAAGGTGCATCGCTTGCCCAGCGAATTAACATCATGCGGGCAAGTGTAATGGGTGCGAATGATGGCATTCTGTCCGTTGCCGGAATTGTTATTGGGGTTGCTGGAGCGACAAATAGTCCGCGTGCGATATTCTTAGCCGGAATTGCCGGTATGCTGGCCGGGACTATTTCAATGGCAATGGGTGAATGGGTTTCCGTTAGTACGCAGCGAGATTCAGAAAAACGGGCGATTCAACGTGAGACTGGCGCGGTCGACAATCACTTGGACACCGAAATTGATTTCATTAAAGACAAGTACATGAAACAAGGGATTTCAGAGCATTTATCAGATAAAGCTGCCCATGAAATGATGTCTGAGGATCCTTTGTACATGGGCGTTCGTGAACGATATGGTTTCGATCCGAAGATCAAAACGAGTGCGATTGGGGCGGCCATGGCCTCGATGATCTCGTTTCCAACTGGGTCCATTTTACCGCTAGTCGCGATCACCTTTTTCCCAGCACATATTCGTATATTGGCAACCGTTATCTCCGTGATTATTGCACTATCGATTACGGGTTACATTGCGGCTTCACTTGGTCATGCCAACAAGCGTAAAGCAACGTTTAGAAACGTTGTCTCAGGTTTGCTAACGATGGCAGTTACCTATGCAATCGGATTGTTGTTCGCACGTTAGGTCGTCTTGCAGAAAGCCAATGGCAATTAAGGATTTAAGAGAGAAAAGGGGTATTTTATGCAAGCAAATCCAAGTAAGTCAAGCAAACGTCAAAAGATGACAATGGCCGAACGTTTGAATACGTTACGGGCCGGAGTACTGGGTTCTAATGATGGTATTTTAACGGTTGTCGGGGTACTGTTCTCAGTGGCTGTGGCGACAACGAATCAATTCACAATTTTTATCGCCGGATTATCAGATTTACTGGCGTGTGCGTTTTCCATGGCTTCAGGTGAATATGCTTCTGTCAGTTCACAGAAGGATACAGAACGTGCAGCAGTGGCCCAGGAAAGTGAGTTATTGAAGACACAGCCGGAAAAAGAAGCTGCTATTGTACGTGATTATTATATTGGTCGTGGTGTGACACGACAGACGGCTCAGGAAATTACCGACGAATTGATGTCAAAAAATGCTTTGGGAACCTTGGCGCGAATCAAGTACGACCTTGAATTAGGGCACTACATGAACCCATGGAACGCTGCTTTTTCGTCTTTGATTGCGGCTTCCACAGGTGGGATTTTTCCGTTATTTGCGATGACGTTTTCACCAGTCAGCATTCAGTGGCCAATGACAATTCTGGCGGTGACCTTATCCGTTGCATTAACGGGTTTCTTGAGTGCTAAACTCGGTGACGGTTTAACGCGAACGGCGATTATCCGAAATGTAATCGTTGGCTTGATTACGATGTTCATTCACTACCGTGTGGGGTTACTGCTATAATTGAAGTGAAATCAACAGTTCTTGTGCTTAAATGCGCGGGGGCTGTTTTGTTTTTCTGCAAACAAACATTATTTTTGCTAAGATTAGCTATTAAGAACACGTATAAATAACAATCAAGTTAATGATGCGGTGGTCTTTCAAATGAAGCATTAAATGCCAGAATGAGGAAGTAATGTTAAATGTTACAAGACGCGTTAATTGTGATCGATGCTCAGAAGGGAATGTCTAATGTCGCGAACTACGAACAGGTTATCAATGGAATCAATGACCGGATAGACGCTTATCGTGCGGAACAACGACCTCTCTTATTTATCCAGCATACTGATGATGAATTTGTTTATGGATCAGATCCGTGGATGTTAGCGCCACAATTACATTGCCAAAAAACGGACCGTATTTTATTGAAATATCATTCTGATGCTTTCTATGAAACAGGACTCGCCGATTTTCTACACCATCGGGCGGTTCGTTTTGTCGAGGTGTGTGGTTTCCAAACCGAATATTGTGTCGATACTGCAATGCGTGTGGGCCACGACTTAGGTTTTGATATGGCAATTATGCAGGGGTTAACTTCAACAACAGGCAGTGACAACTTAACAGCTGCCCAAATCATTGCTCATCACGAGGAAATTTGGCAGGGAACGTTTGGAAGAGTGTTGCCGAACTTCGGGTTGAATCCGAGCAATAAGAAGTAAGACGAGACATTCGATGGGTTTGCGAATGACTTGGCTTACAGCTTATGCACAGGGTTCAGAAGTTGGGTGCACGTTTATGGAAGAGTGTTGCCGAAGCTCGGGAAGGACTGAGCCATACTAAGCAATAGAGAGGATCGTCAATGAAAGTCTATATATGCGGCTCTGTGGGTAGCGGCAAGACAACGGCCGCACGTCGGCTGTCCGAGCAAACAAAATGGCCAAACTGGTCTCTTGATGATCTGACATGGATCCGCGAACCAGTGGCAAAAAAACGGTCAGAGCAAGAACGAATTGCGATGGTAAACGAAATTTGCCAACGAGAAGACTTTATCATCGAAGGTGCGCAACTTGGATGGATTGGCAAAACCACATTATTTGATGTCGCTGATCTATTAATCGTGTTGGAACCACGTCCGCTGCTGGTACGTTGGCGAATCGATTCAAGATTTGTAAAACAATGTTTACATGTAGAAAAGGCTGCATACCAGCCGACGTGGCAAGGATTAAAGGACATGCACCGCTGGCAACGCCAGTACGATCAAACGGATAAATGGCGGATTCGTGACTTAGTCAACCAAGCAAAAAAAACGGTGACGGTCTGTCATGATTTTGAGGATGTTTGGCAGGCTGTCCATCAAGACCATAAGTAAACATGCAATAAAAATGCGATCATTTTATCATTTGAAATGAATAATAATTGTGTTTCGTACCAGCAGTTGTTATAATTGCATGCGTTCACGTTTGAAGGAGTAGTTCGCATGAAATTGGGTAGCGAGTCGCGTTGGTGGAAGGCGATCAATTATGCGAATGAAGCGCGTCAAACGTTAAAAGTTAAATATTAAATGAGTGGATTGGTCATAACTGACGAATCAAAAAGAGTGGTACCGCGGAAAATCGCCTCTTACAAATATGTAAGGGACGTTTTTTTGTTTTTTTAGATATCACAGTCGAAAGGAAGATTTAATGAATAATCGAGAACAAGTTGCACAGGCTATTAGTCAGGCACTGGCAGGTCAGTTAGACGCTACCGATGTTGTGTCTAAAATCGAACAACCAAAAACGTCAGACCTTGGGGACTTGGCATTTCCAACCTTTGTTTTAGCGAAAACCTTACACAAGGCTCCTAATTTAATTGCGGCAGATTTAGCAAACAAAATTGACAAAGCGGCCTTTGAAAAAGTTCAGGCGGTGGGACCTTACGTTAACTTCTTTCTCAAGAAGGGTGATTTTGCAGCAACGACGCTGACCGCTATCTTGACAGAGCAAGATAAGTACGGGGCGCAGAATTTAGGCAACGGCGGTAATGTGCCAATTGACATGTCTTCTCCTAATATTGCTAAACCAATGTCAATGGGACATTTGCGGTCCACAGTTATTGGGAATGCAATCGCCAATATTTTAACAAAAACTGGTTATCAACCCATCAAAATCAATCATTTAGGTGACTGGGGTACACAGTTTGGTAAACTGATGCAAGCCTACAAAATGTGGGGCACAGAAGCTGAAGTTAAGGCTGACCCAATCAACAAATTATTGGAATATTACGTTCGTTTCCATAAAGAGGCCAAAGAACACCCAGAAATGGATGAAGAGGCCCGTGAATGGTTCAAAAAGTTAGAGGATGGTGATGAAGAGGCCACCCGTTTGTGGAAGTGGTTCCGTTCTGAATCGCTTAAGTCATTTATGCGTATTTATGATGAACTGGGCGTAAAGTTTGATTCATATAATGGTGAAGCGTTCTACAATGACAAGATGGACGAAGTTGTTCAAATCCTTGAGGACAAGCACCTCTTACACGAAAGTAAGGGTGCTGAAGTGGTCGATCTTGAAAAGTATGATCTCAACCCAGCGTTGATTAAAAAATCTGATGGCGCGACCTTGTACATCACCCGTGATTTAGCTGCGGCTATTTATCGGAAACGGGAGTACAAATTTGTTCAATCGCTCTATGTCGTTGGTGCTGAACAAGTGAACCACTTTAAGCAGTTGAAAGCCGTCTTAACAGAAATGGGCTTCGACTGGGCTGATCAAATTCACCATATTCCATTTGGCTTAATCACATTGAACGGGCAAAAACTATCGACGCGTTCAGGTCGTGTGGTGTTGCTTGAAGATGTTTTGAAAGATTCAACCGATTTGGCGATGGCGCAGATTGAAGCAAAGAATCCATCACTGGCTGACAAAGACGAAGTTGCGCACGAAGTTGGTGTCGGCGCCGTTATTTTCCATGATTTGAAGAACGAACGGATGAACAGCTTCGACTTTAATCTAGAAGAAGTGGTTCGGTTTGAGGGCGATACCGGTCCTTATGTACAATATGCACGGGCACGGGCTGAAAGTATGTTGCGCAAAGCAAACAAGACGTCGTTTGATATGGACAATATCAGTATTGACGATCCAGCTGCTTGGAATACAATTAAAGCCCTCAGTGAGTTTGGTAACGTAATCAAACGTGCTGCCACTGATTATGAGCCATCCATTGTTGCTAAGTATGCGATTAATCTGGCACGTGAATTCAATAAGTACTACGCTAATTCTAAAGTGCTGGTTGAAGATGACGGATTGAATGCACGACTAGCGTTGGTCAAGAGTGTCAGCATTGTCTTGAAGGAAAGCCTTCGGTTGTTGGGTGTTCAATCACCAGACGAAATGTAGGGTGGTGAATCACGATGCAAAAGCAACAGCGTCAGGATGTTATCGTTCATTTAATTGATTCAACCAGTATTGCCAATCAGGATGAATTGCAACGTGCAATGGCACAGCAAGGTGTGCAGGTGACATTAGCGACCTTGTCACGGGATTTAAAAGAACTTCACATCGTTAAGGAACCGAATGCGTCTGGACACGGTATCTATCGCGCATTAAAGGCGTCTGGACCGGCGATGACCGATCGATTTGAGCAACAGTTCGGGGATGTTGTCGTTGACTTCACACAGGTTGAATTTATGAATGTCGTCAAAACGACACCCAGTGATGGCAATGCATTGGCTGCGTTGATAGATGAACTAGATGACGATGCAATTACAGGGACGTTGGCTGGACACGACACGATTTTAGTCATTAGTCCAAACCGTGAGGCAGCCAGTGCCTTACATGCACGCTGGGTAGCTTATCAACATTAAACGTGCATAGATCTGTGCATAGATCTAATAGGAAAATTGAATGCAGACAGTAAAAGTGATTTAGTGTGGGTGCAAGGCGCCTGTACTAAATCATTTTTAATTACGTGAAGTCTTTTAGACTAATTATCTCAATATCAACCGACTAAATAAAAATTGTTAAAAGTACGGATCTGGGCGGCGAAGCGCTGTTGGAGTGTGGTACGATACACAGGATTAATTTAGACAGAAGGGTACAAATTTTATGAAGCGCAATCAGCATCCGGATTCTGACCACTCATGGCGAGACTCCGCATTTATGCAAGGGTTAAGACAGTTTAAAAACTCTGCGTTTATGCAGTGGCTTGGTCGTTTATGGCACACCATGTGGCAGCACATTCGTCGTTTTTGGCGACGTTTTCAACTGACACGGTGGTTAATTGTGGCCATTCTTAGCGTGGTATTTGTGATGAGCGTTTACTTTACGTTTGAAGCAAAAACAGCGCACGTTGGCAATCTAAAGGCCGCTTTGTCGCAGCCAACCGTTATTTATGATCGCAAAAATCAAAAGGCTGGTGAGTTGTACTCACAAAAGGGCACCTATGTGTCACTTGATCACATTTCGCCCAATATCCAAAATGCGGTACTGTCTACAGAAGACCGTAATTTTTATCACGAGCATGGTTATTCAGTCAAAGGGCTAGCACGTGCGTTCTTTCTACTGGCACGAAACAAACTCTTACACCGTGATTATATTAGCGGTGGGGGATCAACTTTGACCCAACAACTGGTTAAAAATGCCTATTTATCACAGGAACAAACGGTCACGCGAAAAGTACGGGAA
>DMZB01000312.1 GCA_003482405.1 Lactobacillus sp.
ACGTTCGGTTGCAAAACGAGCCGTTCCTGTCCAGAAAGATGCTGCCAGCCACGTTCCAGAATGTCACTGATCAACGTACCACCCATTCCGGCGATCACGATCGTATCAATGCGATCTTCTGGCCGCAGGACCGTTATGCCGTCACCTAGACGTGCATCAATCTTGTCAGTCAACCTCTGTGCAGCAATTTCTGAAACTGCATTTTCAAACGGACCGTCCACGACCTCGCCAGCAACCGCAAACGCAATTTGATTGCGTTTAGCTAAATAAACTGGTAAATAGGCGTGGTCTGAACCGATGTCCGCTATCCGAGCACTTTTTGGCACATAACTGGCAACGGCCGCCAAACGTTTTGATAAATGATCCGCATCCATACTTTTCTCCTCAATAACTGGTGGGCAACTCGGTAATCTTACTCACGATTACCGACTCCCTGATAGACTGTTTTGCTGTCCTTACCACCAGTATACCAATGAGTTTGCCCAAGCGCAGACTTTTAACAAAAATCACTTAGTTGGTTAGATCAAGAGCCAACTTTTTTGGATTAAATAAAAAAAGCATCATGGCAACTTTGCCACAATGCTTAAAAACCTATTACTGAATGACAACATTCACAACGTCTGATGGTCACAAATATAAATCAGTTAGTCATCCCCACAAATGTCCTATTCCAAGAAATCTTTTAATTGCTTGGAACGGCTTGGGTGACGCAATTTACGTAAAGCCTTTGCTTCGATTTGACGAATCCGTTCACGCGTAACACCGAAGACCTTACCAACTTCTTCTAGTGTCCGTGTTCGACCATCATCCAAACCGAAACGAAGACGTAACACGTTTTCTTCACGGTCAGTCAATGTGTCCAAAACACTTTCCAACTGTTCTTTCAACAGCTCGTAAGCTGCGTGATCAGCTGGCGAAGTGGCATCTTGGTCTTCAATGAAGTCACCTAAGTGAGAGTCATCTTCTTCACCAATTGGTGTTTCCAGCGAAACAGGTTCTTGTGCAATCTTCAAGATTTCACGAACCTTTTCCGTCGGCATGTCCATTTCTGCACCAATTTCCTCCGGGATGGGTTCACGACCCAAATCCTGCAGTACTTGACGTTGAATACGGATTAATTTGTTAATCGTTTCGACCATGTGTACAGGAATCCGAATTGTCCGTGCTTGGTCAGCAATGGCACGCGTAATCGCTTGGCGAATCCACCAGGTCGCGTACGTTGAAAACTTGAATCCTTTACGGTAGTCAAACTTTTCAACCGCCTTCATCAGACCCATGTTACCTTCTTGAATTAAATCAAGAAATTGCATGCCGCGCCCAACATAACGCTTAGCGATAGAAACAACCAACCGTAAGTTAGCTTCAGCCAATTCCTGCTTAGCTGATTCGTCACCTTGCTCAATACGCAACGCCAAAGCAACTTCTTCATCGGCAGACAGCAACGAAACACGGCCAATTTCCTTCAAGTACATCCGGACGGGGTCGTTGATCTTAACACCAGATGGTGCCGCGTCACTGGCTTTAAGTTCCTTCTTGCTAACACTACTCTTCTTATTTTCCAGAGCGTGTTCTGAAGGGTCACCATTTTCGTCAACGATACTGATACCAGCATCTTCAACCTTTTGCATTAAATCATCGATTTTGTCGGCGTCCAACCCAAATGGCTTCACTAATTCCGTTTGTAATTCATCGTAACGAACTTCCTTGGCTTTTTTACGATCCTTAATTAAGGCATTAACAGCCGTCTTGAACTTCTTTTCATCAAATTCTTTTGTAGATGTTGATTTCTTTTCAGACATGCAAGGTCCCCCTTAATATTCGCAATCCGACAGACTAATAAGTCTACACCCATTAATAAAATTATCAAGCATTCTTCATCGCCTGCTTTTGTTTATATAAATTAACTAATTCCAAAGTTAGCTGATTTTGCAAATCATGGTTGTTTAACCGTTTTGCTTCAATCATTGCCAAATTTTTTTGACGAATCAACTCTTCGATTGGCGCTTGGTTCATGATTAGATGCATACAATCGTTAACATCGTCCATATCATCGCGCGTCACACTGGGCTGTTCAGTAATCTCAATCAGCGTACGTTGCAGTTCGTCATCGTTGACGTAATCTAAGAAAGCGGCGATCTGCAACTCTGCATGAGTTTGTTTAAACCCTTGTGCCATCAAAAACAATGTTTGATACTGATCGTGCACAAAGTTAAAATCTTGATTGGCCGTCACGTGCAACCACACGCTTTGATCGGTTAGCATCCTGTGAAGCAGCAAACGCTCAGCGCGCTCGATGCGATCCAAATGATCTGGCTCACGCACCAACTGTTTAACAGGTGTGGGCGTGTCAACTGGCGTCTGCTGCTCGCCCGGCACCACCGTTGCAGCCCGTGTTTGGCGAACTTCAGCCAATTGCTGTTTCAAACTCCCCTTTTCAACCCCAAACCGATCTGCCAGCTGATTCAAATACAGATCCTGTTCAACTGGCGATTGAACGCCGGCAACAATCTTGAGAACCTCCGTTAAATAGGTTAACTGATCACTTGGGTTATCTAAATTTCGGCCGCGGGCCAAATAACGCAGTGCAAAACCAACTGGTGTTTCTTTAGCCCCTTCGTACACGGCCCGAAAGTGTTCGGCGTCATATTTTCGCAAGTATTCATCAGGATCAAGACCTTCCGGCATCTGAACAACACCTAAATTCATGTTGCTCTGATCACTGATCAACGACAGTGCTCGATGCGTTGCATTTTGTCCGGCATCATCACCGTCATATGAAACATACAGGGTACTCGTGATGCGTTGCAAAATCCCAATCTGATCACTCGTTAAACTGGTGCCCATTGATGCAATACCATTTTTAACGCCAGCCGAATACGCGGCAATCACATCCATAAAGCCTTCAAACAAAATAACTGAATCGGCTTTGCGAATTTCCTTACGCGCCAGATCGAAATTAAACAGCGTGTCACTTTTATGAAAAATCTTAGTTTCGGGACTGTTTAAATATTTAGGCGCATCAGGATCCTTATGCAGTAGCCGACCAGAAAATGCAATGACTTTGCCACTCGCGTTGCGGATGGTAAACATAACACGGTTACTAAACCGATCCCGTAACTGTCCGTCCTGATTTTCAATAAACAAACCAGAACTTCGCAACAACTGATAATCGACGTGACGCTCTTCGAAAAATGGTTTTAACAGCCCTTCACCAGGTGCAAACCCAATGTCAAACGTCGCGATCGTTTCATCATCTAAACCGCGTTTGTGTAAATAATCAAGTGCTGCTTCGCCCACCTGCGTGTTCATGAGAACATGGTGATAGAGTTTCGCCGCATCTTCATACAAACCAATCAACTGACCAAATTCAGAGTTGACCGGGCTGCTGTCAGTTTGCTTATATTCGTCAGCAATAGTGATGTTGGCATCATCTGCAACCTGGATAACTGCCTCTGGAAAGCTGATGTTGTTAAGTTCCATTAAGAACTTAAACACGTTACCACCACGTCCACAGCTAAAACAATGAAAGATTTGCTTTTCTTCGTTAACTGAAAACGACGGGGTTTTTTCTTCATGAAACGGGCACAGTCCAAACAAATTTTTACCAGATTTTTTCAACTGAACATATTGACCCACAACATCGGCAATATTTACTGAACCGCGGACGCTCTCAATAACGTCCTCTGGAATTCTAGTGGCCACAACATCACCTCCAGTCACAATAACCTGTTAGATTGAGCGTAAAAAGACGCACCTTCCGACATCGTGAACGTTAAGTTTCGCGAGACAAAAAATGCGACTAAAAATAAGCCCAATTACACACAATGAGTATTATACACGGTTTGCCGACAATGTACAATAATTGAATTCGTGTATTTTAGTGACGAGTTATTAAATTATTTTGTCAAGTGATCGGTAATGAAATCACGTAAGACAACTGCATTGTTGTGCATTTCATCCTTGGCCCCAAACAGGAGTGTCACGTTACCCTGCTGCAAGCCTGACGCCACTTCCGCTAGAAACTCAGCAGTATGTGGGTTTTGATTCAACTCGCTGAGGTAGGCCGCTTTAAACGCTGGAAATTTTTCCGGATCATGGCCAAACTGCTTACGTAAATCTGAAGATGGCGCAATTGCCTTATCCCACCGTGTGAGTGCTGCACGCTCTTTACTAATGCCACGGGCCCACAGACGGTCCACAAACAAACGTTGCCCATCTGTCTGATCGACATCTGCATAAATCCGTTTTACTTGTAATGGCATCTTTTATCACCTAACTTCCGCATTTAATTATACCAGCCTATCACCGATTTAGTTCTCAATACGCATAGTGACTAACCCCATTATGGATTGACACATACAACGCCAATGATAAATAAAAACTAACTACCGATTACATTGCGGAAATGTCAAAGGTCGTTAGTTTCTAATTCGTTATTTTACAATCAACTGTTTTAGATCACCAAGCTGAATCGTTAGTTTAGTCAGCTGAGCCAATTGGTTCAGGCGGTTGCGACGAATTGCTTCATCATCATCCATGACCATATTGGCATCAAAGTAATCGGCAATCACTGGCTGTAGGTCAGCCAACGCTTTGTAATTTTGCTCTGGTGTCCGGCCATCAAAATGAGCCTTGACGTCATTAACAGCATCGTAAAGTTTTTGTTCAGCTTCATTTTCGAACAATTTAGGGTCAACAGGAACGGCTGGAGCGTTTAATAAATCATCCTTCGTCAACCGTGCCACCCGTGTCAGTGCTTCGATGGCGTCCTTAAAGTTGCCATCATCTGCATGGGCAACTAACGCTGCGGCATCATCCAACATATTGACAACGTCTGACGTGTCCGCGTTCGTTACAGCATCCACAATATCATGGCGAACATGCTGTCCGGCAAACCACTGACGCACTCGGTCATTCATAAATTCTTGAATCCTTTGACGGCTGGCAGACAAATTTGCAGTTAATTCGGGATTGAACTGAACGTGTTTATTGGACAAGGCAATTTCAAAGTCCTGTCCCATCTTAAGTAACGGTAAGTGCCACTTTCGATCGCGCAGAATCCGGACAATGCCAAACGCCTGACGCCGTAACGCATACGGATCATTGGAACCATTTGGAATCATGTCGGCTGCAAAGAATGCCGTGATGCTATCATATTTATCCGCAATGGCAAGCGCAGCACCCACGTTAGATTGCGGCAAACTACCTTCTGCAGAAATCGGCATGTAGTGTTCACGAATGGCCTGAGCGACGGCAGGTTTTTCACCAAACAATAAGGCGTACTTTTCGCCCATGACACCTTGTAGTTCAGCAAATTCGCCGACCATCCCCGTCACGAGGTCAAATTTATAGATTTCGCTAGCCCGTTGCAAATCAGCCAGCTCAGTCTCACTCAACCCGACGCGTTGACCAATCAGATTGGCGATGATTCCGGTACGCTTCATGTGCTCGGTCATTGAACCAATTTTGTCGTGGAAACTGACAGACTTTAGTTTGTTCACGTAGAAGTCAATGTCATGTTTTTGATCTTCCTGATAGAAGAACATGGCATCTTCCAAACGGGCCGTCAAAACTTTTTCATTACCTGCGACCACATTGGCCAAGTACTGATCGTTTCCGTTTCGAACTGAAACAAAGTTGGGCAGCAACTTGCCAGCCGCGTCCTTAACGTAGAAGAAACGCTGATGATCCTTCATCGAGGTGATCAAAACTTCATCTGGAATCGTGAGGTACTTTTCGTCAAAGTGACCGGCGAAGGCTGTCGGCCATTCAACCAGATTATTCACTTCTTCCAACAGGTCATCGTCAATATCGATCGTCCAGTCATGTTCGCTGGCAATCGCTTGAATCTGTTCGCGAATCTTGGCTTTGCGTTTATCCGCATCCGCAATAACAAACTGGCTCGTCAAGGCTTCTTCATAGTCAGCTGGGTGTTGAATTTCAACTTCATGGCCCAAGAAACGATGACCCTGACTTGTCTTACCAGTATTGATGTCTAAAATACTAAACGGCAACACGTCATCATCCAATAACGCCACCAGCCAACGAATTGGGCGCACATACTGGAATTTATAACTGCCCCACTTCATCATCGTTGGGAATGTCATGGCCGTGATAACATCCTTAATTCCGGTTAGCACTTCACTAACGGGTTGGCCGACTTCATGTTTTTGCACATAAACGTATTGCTCGCCCTTTAACTCTTTAAACACAATGTCATCCACACTGGCGCCTTGACCACGGGCAAAGCCTTGTGCCGCCTTCGTCCAGTTGCCATCTGCATCCTGCGCAATTTTCTTTGCTGGCCCCTTAACTTCTTCTTCGATATCTGGTTGTTTGTCGGCCAGGCCAGAAATCAATAGTGCCAATCGGCGTGGCGTTGAAAACGGTTTGATCGTCTCAAACGTAATCCGTTGGTCGGTCAAATATGCTTTGGTGCGTTCAACTAATTGATCAATGCTGGGGGTAACCACGTGCGCGGGAATTTCCTCCAACCCAATTTCAAGTAAGAATTGATGTGCCATTATTTGGCCTCCTTTGCGGCTTTTTTAGCTGCGCGAGCTGCCTTTTTAGCTGCCCGTTTCTGCCAGTCAGCCAAGACTGCTTCACGTTTTTTGTCATCTTTTATTAATGGAAAACCACGTTTGGCACGCGCATCAATAAAGGCCGTGGCCACGCTACGAGCCAGGTTACGAATCCGGCTGAGGTATCCGGCCCGTTCAGTAACAGAAACTGCGCCGCGAGCATCCAGTAAATTAAACGTGTGTGAACATTTCAAAATATAATCATAAGCGGGGTGCACCAGGCCTTTACTCAAGTTAGCTTGTGCTTCACGTTCGAAGTCGTCAAACATCCGCAACAACATGTCCTGATTACTTTCCTCAAACGAATACTTACTGTGTTCATACTCGGGCTCTTTAAAGATGTCGCCATATAGCACGCCATCACTCCACTCCAAGTCAAAAACGGAATTAACATCTTGAATGTAAGAAGACAGCCGTTCCAAACCATACGTCACTTCAGCAGCAACGGGATTCATTTCTTGTCCACCGACAATCTGGAAGTAAGTGAACTGTGTGATTTCCATCCCGTCCAACCAAACTTCCCAACCAACACCGGCACATCCCATTGAAGGGTTTTCCCAGTTATCTTCAACAAAGCGAATGTCGTGTTCCAACGGATCAATCCCTAATTCACGTAAACTATTGAGATAGAGTTCTTGCATGTTTTCAGGTGCCGGCTTCATCAACACTTGAAATTGATGATGTTGGTACAGCCGGTTGGGGTTTTCACCATAACGACCATCTGCCGGACGACGGCTTGGCTCAACATAAGCCGCATTCCAAGGTTCCGGTCCAATCGCGCGTAAGAAAGTGTACGGACTCATGGTACCAGCACCCTTTTCGGTGTCATAAGCCTGCATCAACATACAGCCCTGAGCAGCCCAATATTGTTGCAACGTTAAAATAATTTGTTGCACGGAAAGTTTTTGATCAATTTTGTTTTCCATGACGATCTCCCTTCAAAATAAAAAAGTCCCTACATCAGCACAAATGTGTCGATGTAGGGACGTGAATGTTTTACGCGGTTCCACCCTACTTCCTGATTGCTCAGGCAGCTTAGTTGATGTTAACTCCCGAAATGCCAATCAGCCAAAATTACAACTGAGCTTTCACTGTCCTCAGTTCGCTATGTGTCATCATGGTGACCCTTTTCGATCATGGTTAACGAATATTTATTTGCTTAACCTCATCATCATAGGCATTGTGCCAATTCTTGTCAATGGTTGTCACACTCAGAATCGTTGTTTTATTGATCGGGGGAGCGCGTTTCGTCATCCGCAGATGACCGTGTGAGGCTATCACTTGGTGGATTTCCAGAATCTTTTGCCGGATTCACTGCCTCGGCACCACCAAGACCTGTTTCATCAAGTTTGTCGTCCTGATTTTTTTTGGCCCTAGCTGCTGCTTGTGAGCGTGCCGCTTCGTGATGTTGCTTTAGTTGTTGGCCACGAGCAGCCAATTGGTCTTCCCAGGTGGCCATTTGATCGATAAAGCGTTTGGAACGCAAATGAATGCCGACACTATTTTCATAAATCAGATCTAAAACACGCCGTAATCCGCGTTTTGTGCGTGGCGACACATTAATCGTCGTTATTTTGTTGAGGTCAATGACGGAAAACTGGCGCAGGTAAAAAATCGTCCGTGCATCCAGATGTAGACGATGACTATCCTGATCAAAATGGTTTGCACAAATGAGGCCACCAAATTTTTCCGAGTAATCAAACGGTAAGTCAGTGCGACCACATACTGCACAACGTTGTAATTCTGGTGCCACCCCAAATGCTTGCAATAGTTGAATTTCGATGATGTTTGTAATGATCTGTTCGTCCAAACCTTCGTCAATTAATAGCAGTGCCTGTCGGGTTTTGACAAACCAGTCCGGCACCACTTGTCCATCGCGAAAAGCAGCGTCAATCAGCCCTAAAATGTACGTTGCATAGGCATTCTTGTTGATGTCCGCCCGTACTTGTTGTAGTTGTGCCGTTTCTTTGGCGGCATTGATAAAACTTAAACCTTGATCGTTCACATTACCAACATAGGTGCCAACCGTAAAGGGCAATAGTGCACTGTGAAGACGCATACCGCGGCGCTTGCCATTTTTAATGAAAAACATTTTTTTACCGTATTCACCCGTAAAAATTTTGATCAACTGATCCCGTTCACGATAATCGTTCGCGTACATCACGATCCCATGAAACTCTGCATTTTGATAAGTGGCCACGCTGACACCTCCCCACGTTTGAGAATTAAACTCTGATAAATTAGGACAAATTAACATCTGACAAATAACGCTGTTCCAAGACAGCCATGAGAACTGTGTTTAACTCAAAGCCACCCCATTCCCAAAGTTCGGAAACAGGATGGCTTTACATTAATGCTCGTTTTCAAACTGGATTTGTGTCATAACTGTCTAAAAATTCGCGTTTAATAATCTTGTGACTTGTACCCGTATTCGCGCAAAGCAGAGGGCTTGTCACGCCAATGCTGAACGACCTTGACCCATAATTCCAAATAGACACGGTCACCCAACAAGGGTTCAATGTCAGCTCGTGCCCGCGAACCAATCTCTTTGAGCATCTTACCGCCCTTACCGATAATGATGCCCTTTTGTGAGGTTCGATCGACTACGATCGTAGCGGCGATATGCACGAGTTCATTCGGCTGACCATCTGCACGTTTGCCCGGCCGTGATTCTCTTTTCATTGAATCAACTTCAACGGCGACTGAATGAGGCACTTCATCACGTGTCAACTGCAATACTTTTTCACGCACTAACTCCGCCACAACAAAACGCTCTGGGTGGTCAGTCACTTGGTCTTCAGGATAATACTGTGGTCCTTCAGGCAAATCTTTGGCCAATTGTGCTAAAAACTCGTTAACGTTATTGCCCTGCAGCGCAGAAATGGGATAAACTTCCTTCCACTTCATGCCGTCTTTATACTGGTCAAGAATCGTTAACAACTTGTCTGGGTGAATTTGATCAATTTTATTAATGACTAGATAAACAGGTTTATTGATCTCTTTTAGCCGATCAATAATATAGTTATCACCAGCGCCACGTGTTTGCGCGGCATTGACCATAAACAATACCGCATCCACTTCGTTTAACGTTGAAATCGCGGACTTTACCATAAACTCATCCAACTTACTGGATGGTTTGAAAATCCCCGGTGTGTCAATAAACACGATTTGCTCGGAATTTGTAGTGTAGATCCCCTGGATCTTGTTTCGTGTTGTTTGCGCCACATTACTCATAATCGCAACTTTTTGACCCACAACACGGTTCAAGAATGTCGATTTACCAACGTTTGGTCGGCCAACGATAGCTACAAAACCGGAATGAAATGCTTGATTCTCCTGCGTCATTTAATGTTCTCCTTAGTTATATTGCAACATTTTAATTCGTCACCAAAGTCCAGATCCTCGGTCCAAAAATTAATAGCCCAGTGATCACCGCGAACAAGGCCGCCACGACCACTGCTCCAGCAGCAACGTCCTTCACCCGTTTAGCCAGCGGATCAAACCGCCCACGAGTAATAAGATCCGTTAATGACTCGGCAATGGTGTTTGCAAACTCAGCTAAAATCACGGTAAATATGGCTAACGTAATCCACAGCCAGTCAATACGACTGATTTGCAAAATCAGACCGCATAATAACGCCGCGAGCGCAAAAATAAGGTGATAACGCATATTGGGCTCGTGATGAATGGTGTCAATAATCCCATCCAGTGCGTGGTGAAACGCTTGAATAAAATGATGATTTTTTTCTGTTTGGTGTCTATCTGGTGAGGCCATAATCATCCAAGATCTTTCGTTGTAAATCGAACATTACTTTTTCATCAGCTGGTTCCATATGATCGTAGCCATTCAGATGCAAAAAACCATGAACGGCCAAAAAACCTAATTCACGATCGTAAGAGTGACCTAAATACTCCGCCTGTTGCGCTACTTTATCGATTGAAATCATAATGTCGCCAATGTTGAGTGGAATTTCAGCACGTAACTCATCGTCCATAATGATTTCATCTTCATCATCAGGATCTTCTTCAATCGCAAAGCTAATCACATCAGTCGCCTTATCAACACCACGGTATTCACGGTTTAAGTCGCGAATTGCCTCATTGTTCATGAAGGTGAGCGACATTTCAGCATTTTCTGGAAGCTTAATTGTCTTCGCTGCGAGTTCAAGAATATCATGTACCATCGTCACGCGTTCTTTTGGCACACCCTTTTCTGTTTCATCGATAATTTCAAGATCCATCTGTCTTAGTTCACTCCGCTCCGTTATTTAGTCACTAATTAGCATACTTGTGAGACTAACAATTGTGATACTAATAAATTCACTACTAATCTTGTGACCCTTGTTTCTCATACGCATTAATGATGCTGGCCACGACTGGATGACGCACAACATCATCCGCATTGAACGAGACAAAACCAATGTGATTAATATTCTGTAGCAAATTCTGTGCGTCAACTAATCCGGAATGTTTGCCACGTGGTAGATCAATTTGTGAAATATCACCATTAACAATCATCTTCGAGCCAAATCCGAGACGTGTTAAAAACATTTTCATCTGCGCATTAGTGGTGTTCTGTGCTTCATCAAGAATCACAAACGCCGTATCCAGAGTTCGCCCACGCATGTAAGCCAACGGCGCGATTTCAATAACTTCACGGTCCAATAACCGTTGCGTGTGCTCCGAGCCTAGAATTTGATACAAGGCATCGTAAATTGGACGTAAATAAGGATCAACCTTTTCCTTTAAGTCGCCAGGTAGGAACCCTAAACTTTCACCGGCTTCAACAGCTGGTCGCGTCAAGATAATCTTTTCAACATCCCCACGTTTGAGTGCTGCTACCGCCATTACGACGGCCAGGAAGGTTTTCCCAGTTCCGGCTGGTCCAATACCAAACGTGATGTCATTATGACTAATTGACTGTACGTATTGACGTTGTCCGTAGTTCTTAACCCGAATGGCACGACCCTGATCATCCTTGATCAAAGTTTGCTTATACAAATCTTGAAAATAC
>DMZB01000185.1 GCA_003482405.1 Lactobacillus sp.
ATAGCTGAGAAGTGAACGAATACATCGTCACCACTTTCGCGAGTAATGAAACCAAAACCTTTGTCGGCGTTGAACCATTTAACAGTACCTTGTTCTGACATGTTGATGAATCCTCCTGTTGCGTTTGCACGCAGTCTAAGTGTTTTTATGTAAATTGGAGCTGGTGCAAATGGCGACTGGTACCATCAAACATGAAACCGACCTATCCATCATTCCCTTACCAAAGTACAGGTGTAATTGTATCATATAGACCGCTTTCTTTACCATAATTTATGAACGGAATCGCAAAATAACCTGCAACTTTTCATTATTATCAGTTTAAAGGCTGTAAAGTCGCCGTTTTAACGCCATTTTCCCAAAAGTGCTAAAATAAAATCAGACAAATAAATGGAGGCTCTCAACATGGCAGATAACTTAGTCACCGTTGACGAACTCGATGAATCCGCACAAACAACGGCACTAACCGACTTCGCCAACTTTTACATTACACTTTGGCGGCGCAATAACCTTGAGTTAGTGACGCAATATGACCAGCAACATGGTTACATTCAAGATATTAACCGCGAACTCGCGACCAACCGTTCCTTTACCCCTGACCGCGAACGCGATACCAGTATTACGTTTAACAAAAAAGATTACATGGCGCTGATTGATGAAATTGGTGTGAAGTTCCACAACACCGGTAATCCTGAGACAGACTGGAAAACTTGGTACGACCAACAGTTTGCCGCATTGTCCAATTCATAAACTCGCGTAACTCAAACACCCCGTTTCACAGTGATTCAAACTGTGGAGCGGGGTATTTTTGTAACTCATCTTGCTGTGTTCTAATTCTGGTCTAAACGCGAACTAGACCTTATCCTTATTCACGAACAGCGCGTCCTTTTCACCGTGATGGACTTCTGGCTGAATCGTGACATGACAAATTTTATACTTAGTCGTTAACATCGCAGAAATTTGAGCAACTGTTTCTTCCACTTGACTCAACTTCACGTCCTGCATATTTACGTGCGCCGAAAAGACAACCTTGTTTTCATCAATCAGCCATGCGTGAATGTGGTGAACCCTGATGACACCGGGAATTTTAACGATGTCGGCCGCAATCTGGTCATAATCCAAATCAGGTGCCGTTTGCATCAAAATTTGAATCGTTTCGTGAATCACCGGCCATGTCTCATAGATAATGTAAAATGACACGAGCAAGGTCAACAGTGGGTCGACCCACGTAATCTTAAACAGAACAATGAGGATCCCGCCAATAATAACGGCCACTGAGGACAATGCGTCGGCAAGCACGTGTAGATAGGTCGCCTTGATGTTCAAACTATCTTTGGAACCGTGATGCATCAAAACTGCCGACAGTAAGTTTGCCAGCAATCCAATCACGGCAACAATCAGCATAATGTCCCCGTTGATTGGTTCCGGTTTGGCAAACCTTCGTGCTGCTTCAATCATTAAGACAATTGAAACGCCAATGAGAAACAGACCGTTAACAAACGCAGCCAAAATTTCCGCGCGACGATAGCCAAATGTCCGCTGCCGGTTTTGCGGCTTGCCACTAATGCGTTGAGCCACATAGCCCAGGACAATTGACAGCGAATCACCTAGGTTATGAAAGGCATCCGACAACAGTGCCAACGACCCTGACAACAATCCACCGACAATTTCTGCCACGGTGATGAGCAAGTTTAACACCGTGACGAATAAAAACCGCATGCCCGTCATTTGTTCTTCTTGATGATCCATTTGCCCACCCCCTCGACTTAAATCAAATAAGTTCACTGATTAACACTAGCCGGTTTTCATGGCGACTAACGTTTATTAGTTTTATTATCGCATATCACTTTACTGGCGGCTACCCACCTTCGCCACGACACCTTTAATTAGCTTCGTGTGCGCCAGGATATAGCTTGACCGTAAATGTCCGGTCATCAGCAGCTGTAAGCCGGTAAGCCGGTTGGACGTTTGCACCCCAACTGTCAATGCCGCCAACGCCACGCACGGCACCATAGATCGACAAGACCGTACGCCGTGCTAATGGTAGCTCTTCCACATGAGTTGCCGCCTCCAATTCCATGGCGGTGTAAGGCAAGCAGCTGAAAGCAAACGGTTGTGCGTCCATCGCCACGGTCAGTGAGAATGGCTGTGCATCGACATCAACGTTATTTAACGTCCGCTGTCGCGTCACAGTCAACCAGCGTGTCTGCATGTGCATGCCCATTTCTTGGGGGACCAAGTAAGGCGTCACCGGTAATCCACCGACGTAGTACTGCCCCCGACTGCCGCCAGCCATTCGATCCGGGTAGGTTTCGCCCGACAAGCCGTCGTACTCAAAACCCGTAGCAACCGTTGGCATAATCAGTTGAATCCCAAACGCTGGTAGCTCTGGTAAGGCCGCGTTGCCCTGAAAGCTTGACGTGAGTGTGAGTTGACCGTCAGCTGCAATCTCGTAGGCGATCGTTACAGCAGTGGCTGGCGTCGTTGCCGTTTGAAAAGTAAATGTGATTTTGACGGTGTCCGCCAATTCGTTATCTGAGAAGCGGTTGTTCAGCGGTGCAATTGGCAATCCGTAGTCTTCACCATCAACTTGCACATTGATATCCTGACAGCGTGTAAATTGGTCAGCTCCCAGCCACATTGCAGAGTCCTCGGAAAAATGGTTTCCGCGATCATTGTCCGTGGTTGCCCGCCAAAAAATTGGGCGAATCGGACGGTACAGCCATTCCTTGCCATGACTGACGATTGATTCCAAACCACCTTTTTCATAACTGAAAATATAATGAACATTAGCGGCATCAATACCTAACG
Organism: Lactobacillus sp.; assembly: GCA_003482405.1. Taxonomy (GTDB): domain Bacteria; phylum Bacillota; class Bacilli; order Lactobacillales; family Lactobacillaceae; genus Furfurilactobacillus. Next base: position 2,809 of record DMZB01000185.1, read on the forward strand.
TACCGTCGCCAAAAATCACCCGTAAATTAGTTGTCGTATTGGCCATAATAGTAGCGCACCTCCTGCATTGCTGGTTTTGCCTGACGGTTAGCAAACATCAACCCGTCACCGGAGAATTCGCCATCCGTGTGCCGGTCATCGAAGTCGCCACCGTAGCGCAGTACTTGACGGCCTGTCACTTCATCAGTGACCCACAAAGCTTGGTCAATAAAGTCCCAAATAAAGCCACCCTGATAAGATGGAAAGTCATCTAGCAGTGCCATGTACTCACCCAAACCACCGAGCGAATTACCCATATCATGCATGTATTCACAGTCCAAAAATGGTTTTGTTGGATGCTCACTCAAGTAGGCTCTAATTTCAGCTGGTGAAGCGTACATCCGACTTTCAACATCTGAAATGGTCGTTTCATAATCACGGTTGCGGACGACACCCTCATAATGGGTCAGCCGTGACGCATCCATTGCTTTGTAATAGGTGTTCATCGCCTCAATATCATCGCCGGCGTATGATTCGTTGCCCAGTGACCAGAACAAAACAGCCGGGTGATTTTTAAACGCTTCATAGTTATTGCGGGCTCGATCTAGCACTGCGTCACGCCATTGTGGTAATGAGCCGGGTACATTATCAGAAGGCTCAACGGCACCCATCTTTTGCCAGGTACCGTGTGTTTCAAGATTATTTTCAGCCATCATATAAATGCCTGCTTGATCACACATGTAATACCACGGAATTTGATCCGGATAATGGCATGTCCGAACCGCATTAATATGGTTATCGGCAAACGTTTGCAAGTCGGCCTTCATGTCAGCCATCGAAACGGCACGACCAGTTGTCGCATCCCACTCATGCCGGTTGACTCCGTTGATGACGAGTCGTTTACCATTTAAGTAGATCACTTGTCCGCGCAATTCTAGTCGTCTAAAACCAATCTCGTATGGCACGGCCTCGATGGTGTCACCGGCATCATCCACAATCGTCACCATCAGATGATATAAGTACGGATTGTGGTGCGTCCACAAAATGACGTTGCTGACCGGTAAGTGATCAAAACTAACCCGTTTGGAAACTGGCTGTTTTTCATCAATAATCAATTTATCATCTTTATCAAACACCGTCAGATGAACGCGTGCATGTTCGCCCACAGCTCCATTTAATTTCAAACCAACACTGAGTTCGCCATCCTGCAGATCCTGATGAACTACTGGCCGGATGTTTAGATCATCCACATGAATGCGTGGTACGCCAACTAACCGAACACTGCGAAAGATGCCCGAAAAGCGAAACATATCCTGATCTTCAAGAAACGATGCTGTACTGCGTTTGAACACTGCCACAGCAAGGACATTATCACCATCCACTAACGCATCGGTTAGGTCAAATTCGGCACGGGAAAAACTATCCTCCGAATAGCCGAGGAAATGCCCATTCAGCCACACATACATCGCTTCCTCTACGCCATCGAACTGGACGATAACGCGCTGCTGATCAGCCAAACCTGATGCCAACCGAAAATGCTTAATGTAATCACCGACCGAATTATCGGGTGCCTCACTAAACATCCCCGCAGCGCTTTGATCTGGTCCCATAGTGTAGGCCGGTCGCCGATAAATTTTACCTTCCCATGGATAGAGCGTGTTAATGTACTGTAATTGTGCGTAATTACTCAGTTCAATGTGACTGGGCACCTGAATCGACCCAAAGTCACTCGTGTCATAGCCCTGTTCATAAAAGCCAACCGGCCGGTGTGCAGGCTGATCTGAGAACTTAAACTGCCATTGTCCATCTAAACTTTGCGTCCAGCTACTTTTATGCGCACGTGCTTCATCTTCATCGCGATACCAGTAATGGTCGCTGTGTGCTGGCAATTGACCAACCCGAAAAACCTGTGGGTCGTCCAGCCACTTCATGTCTGGCTCCATGCTGTACCTCCTGTGATAGCGTTTTCATGATAGTGTCTATTTTACCGCACTTGGTAAGGGAGGTGAAGCGCGCACAAAGGGCACCCCTCCGCCAACGAAATGACCTGCATAACACAAACCATTCGATGTACAGAAACTAAGGCCATGTCCAACTCGCCATCGCTATGCAGACAAAACCTGTCGCTGACACACAAAACTATGTAAAAGCTCTCGCGCCACTGCCCTATAGCCAAAACGCGCTCATACCCCCACAAGTCTGTGCATAACAAAAACCAGCTCCCGCAAAGGCAAAGAACGCCTTCACGAGAGCTGGTTTACGTTATTGCTCGACTTTAAACCGGGGTATTCACGCTCTCTTTTACACAAAAACACCCCAGATCCCCTGAACTGGAGTGCCTGAAGTGAGTAGTTGATTACACCATGAAAACTTGGGTTGATTTTCATGAAACACATTGTTTTAAATATACGATCACTAACCATCCCGAAAGGATGATTCTCGAGCGCATAACGCGCAGTTTATCGAACCTTTTTCTTAAAAAAAGTTTTCCAAAAAACACTCACAACATGAAGCAATGGCCCAGCCGTAAAGATCGGCCACTTCTTAGGGATTTTTGGGTAATCAACCAATTAGCCTCACCTCAACCACAGCTTAGCATTACTGCCTGCTACCAACAAGTAATGTCCCCTAGATTTAGTCTTTTTTCTTCAATTCAAAGCGCGTCGTCCCATCCATCAGACGCGCGATCAATGTATATTGCGGTTCCGGATCAAACGTCCCCATGTTCACAACTTGACTGCCATCCTTATCGCTATGAACATCTTCCAAGCGTGTCATCATGACATCTTTCAGAATATGAATGACTTCACGGTGCTGACGCATTCTTTTGACCGCAGCGGCCAACGTAAAGCCCTCATCCATATAGGCCTTAATTGCCCGCACTTTAAACACGGTATCATACGTGTATTTGCGGTTGCCTTCCTCTTGTTCAACACCATCAATGTAGTTTTTATCAGTCCAATACCTCAATTGAGCGGGTGAGACCTCTGTCGCCCGTGACAAATCCCCGATTCCAATCAGGATGTCATCACTGTTGATAATACTTTTTAACCACTCTGGCGAACCCGCTGCGTTTCTTGCACTTTCCATAGTAATAAACCTCATGTTTTCTGAAACCGTTATCATAAAATCTAACGTGCTTATCATGTTTACTCGAATCATTATATATTTTAAAATAACTTTGTCAACTTACTTGACATGATTATCTGAAAGCATTATATTAACTCTCGTACTTTTTTAAGCCAACTAATTTATTTAAACGAAAGAAGGACCTCTTATGTCAGAAGCTGTCGACACAAATGGCAAACCATATAGCCGTGGACTCATGGTTATGGTGTTGCTGATTGGTACATTCTGTACCGTTTTGAACCAGACGATTTTGACGACCGCTTTCCCTACATTAATGAAAGCCTTCGACATTTCCACTTCTACGGTTCAATGGTTAACCACCGGATTCTTGATGGTTAACGGGATTATGATTCCTATTTCTGCTTACTTATCAAACCGATTTAATTCGAAATGGCTCTATATTGGTGCCATGACAATTTTTGAAATCGGAACAATTATGGCGTACATCGCTCCAAACTACGGCACGCTATTAGCCGGCCGGCTTGTTCAGGCGATTGGTGTCGGGATTACCATGCCATTATTGCAAACATTGATGCTGACGATCTTCCCAGCCAACTCACGTGGAGCTGCCATGGGGTTAGCCGGTATTGTCATCGGTGTTGCCCCTGCCATCGGGCCTACGCTTTCCGGATGGATTATCGACAAGTTCCAGTGGCGTGATCTGTTTGGGATGATCATTCCCGTCGTGGCGCTGGTTATTATTTTGGCATTCTTCTTTATGAAGTCTGTTATTGAAACGTCCAAGCCAAAGCTGGACTGGTTATCCGCAACACTTTCAACATTAGGGTTTGGTTCGTTATTATACGGACTCTCTTCTGTTGGTGACGATGGTCGGACTTCTACTTAGGTTCTGTCCTTCCTAGACGTTGGGGTTGTTGTCATCGGATTATTCGTTTGGCGTCAACTGACCATTAAAACACCATTTTTACAATTGCGTGTTTTCAAGTCCTTTGAATTCACGACCGCTGTGATTCTAAGTTCAGTTGTTCCCATTGCGTTGACTCGGGTGGCAATTGTTCTGCCTACGTATTTGCAAAA
>DMZB01000347.1 GCA_003482405.1 Lactobacillus sp.
TGGCGCGCTTGTTTGCGAACCTTAGTTTCCGTGAATGGGCGCGAGCGAACCGCACCGGTAATGGATATTTCCTCGCGCCGAACCCCTAAGGCCGTTAACCAGCTATTTAGCTCTGTACCGGCCGGGCCTTGAAAACCGTGACTCAACTGTGCCTCTTTCGCACCAGGTGCTTCACTAACGAGAACAAACTTGGGTGTAAGCGACCCTTCACCCGGCACGAATCCTTCCAGTTGATCACTTTTATCAATAATACGATGCGCTTGCTCAATCAATGACGGTGTTAAAAAAGTCGCCATTAGCCTTCACTCCTTTGAATAATAGATTCTCCGTCAGTTTGTGCCCAAAACGCGTCAATGCAGTCACCGAGCTGCTGTAAATTATTCACGCCACGCCAATAGCGCCAGTGCGGTGGAAACAATGCTGTGTAACGTGACTGACTAAAACGTTGGTCCATCAAAACAACAACACCCTCATCGTGGCCACCACGAATTAACCGTCCTGCCGCTTGAAAAACGTTGTTCAGGCCGGGAAGTTGATACGCATACTCAAATCCATGACCATTCTGCTCATCAAAATAGTCGCGAATTAAGTCCGTTTCGGTGTTTAAACCTGGCAGACCCACGCTAACGATACCTACACCAATCAGACGATCTGCTGGTAAATCGATACCTTCTGAAAAGATCCCGCCTAAGACGGCAAAGCCGACTAGTGGTGTCCTTGTTTGGGGTTTGAACTTTGCTAAGAAGGCATCCCGATCTGGTCCTAGCATCACTGATTCCTGTCGAATCGTTTGAATTTCAGGATACGCCTGCTCATAAGCGTCGGCGACAGTAGTCAAATAACCGTATGACGGAAAGAAGATTAAATAGTTACCACTTTTGCCAGTAACCAGCTCGTGAATTCCATCGACAATTCGCTGCAAGTTAGCTGTTCGTTGACGGTATGTCGTTTGGATAAAATTAGTGACTAGGATAGCTTGATGCTGTGGCTCAAACGGCGAAGGTAGCTGATACGTGATGCCATCTTCATCCACACCAAGTACCCGCTGATAGTAATCAAGCGGCGTTAAGGTAGCTGAAAAAAGCACCGCACCACGGCCCAAGTGCATCGACGTATTCAGAAACTTACTGGGGTCAAGGCAAACGAGTCGAACACAAAGACCACGGTTTGTTTTGAATAATCGTGTCCGGTAAACTTCGCTGTAATTGTCACTCAGTCTGACGTAATCTAAGCAGGCAAAATACGCGTCTAAAACCTGCTGCAATTCTGGTCCATCATCTCGTTTCGGCAACCAATCCACCAAAAAGTCATTAAAGTGTTGTAGTTCGTCAACAAACGAGGTCAAACTGGGTTTCAAGACCAATTCTTCTTCATGCTCATCATCCAAGAGTGCGTTAAGTGCATGAAACGTCTTTGCCAGCGCGTTGACATGCCGATGAAATGAACGATCCCCTTTGAAAAGTGGCTTGAGATCTGTGATTGTCTGCTCATCAACACTTGTTGAATACATTTCACGGGCTCGGCTGAGCAAATTATGGACTTCATCAATCAAAAAGAAGTTTTCATCGTTTGGTTCACTAAAGAACCGTTGTAAATACACCAACGGATCAAAAAGGTAATTGTAATCACAGATGATCACATCACAAAACAAACTCACATCTAGGGAAAACTCAAAGGGATCTAATGTATGTTTGTGGGCGTACTCTTCAATAACTGAACGTGTAATTTGGTTTTCATGTTCGAGCACGTCCATTAATGCTGGTTTCAGTCGATCATAGTAACCCAACATAAAGGGATTATCTGATGGTGCAAGATCTTTTTCTTCCGGAAAGCTAATGGTCTCCTTAGCTGTTAAAGTGATGCTTTTTATGGTGAGTCCTTTGTCTGCCATTAACGACAGTGCGTCTTCGGCCACTCTCCGCGTGCTCTGTTTGGCGGTTAAATAAAAAGCACGCTGTAACAAACCTTCCCCCATTGCCTTAATCGTAGGAAAAAGTGTCGAAATTGTCTTTCCGGTTCCAGTTGGGGCCTCCACCAACATCTGTTTCTTCAACATAATCGTCTTATATGTTGCCACAGCCAGTTCGTGCTGACCTGTTCGATAGGCGTCATATGGAAACGTCAGCTTTGCAATCGTGGAATCGCGCTGATGCCGTAAATCAGCACGTAGAATAAGCCACGATTCGTACTCTTCGATGAGTGATTGAAATAATTTTTCAGCATCATCGAAAGTGAGCTTTTGTGTTGTCGTGGTGACCTTGTCTTCATTGGTTTGGTAATACGTTAGTCGCAACGTCAATGATGTCAGCGCTTGCTTCTTCATCACAAGGTAACCATACACCTTCACCTGTCCCCAATAGAGCGTTAACGTACTCTCAGGAATGTCCTCAAACAGTAGATCCGACGTTTTGATTTCTTCAATCACGGTCTCGTCATCTTGCTTGTAAATGCCGTCCGCTCGTCCTTGAATTGTATAATCTTGATCATTCATCGAGACTGTTGTTTTCAAACTAACTTCTTTTTGATACTCCGGGTTCGTTGACAATCGTTGCTTTTGCAAGCGACGATGAATGTTGGCACCAGCAAGCGCCGTATTAGTACTGGTATCCGTTTGTGGGTTCAAATCACCACTACGCAAAACAAATTCAACCAATTCACGAATACCCAGCTTAATTGTTGCCACGTCGCTCGCCTCACCTTCAACTAAAATATCTTCATCTACTTTAGCACAAGGCAACTTTAAAGCCAGCGACATAATCACTCGACTAGTTTCTTTTCAATACATTAATCACACTGGTCAATGGAAAGTGGGTCTAGCCTTTGTTTTTTACACAGCCTTTTCAGCAAGCTCATCAATTCAAGAAAAAAATTTTACGTTATCGACATTCTCGACCACC
>DMZB01000086.1 GCA_003482405.1 Lactobacillus sp.
TGGCAAACTCAGATAATTTAATCTCCGCTGTTAAGAAGTTCTACAACTCCGGCGACGAATATCTCATTCCAGTTGGTGTTGATAAAAGTAAGATTCCAGCATTATCGAATTACATTGAGGCCCAGAACACCGGGCTGTTACTTATTGATGTTGACGATATTGCAGATACTGCGCCATACGCATCTAATGTTAATACAGCTGCTTTTAAGGCTAATACTGATGCTGATCATGCGAATGTATTATCGTCCGGTACTGTAGGGGCGGTAAGTGCATTACCAGTCGGCAGTTTCGATATTGCTAACACGTCAGGTCTTGATGACAGCGTGCTACCACAAGACCAATTATCATTCCAGCAAGACCAATTAGTTCCATATTCAGAAGGCAACATTAATACGTATTATTTTGCTCAAGGGATGCCAATCGTACGTGATGGTAAAACCTTAAGCGGAGACTATATTGACATGTTATTGGGACGTGATTTTATTATCAAGCATAGCAACAAGAAGCTTACTGAAATCATGGTTAAAAATCCTAAAATTTCTTATGATAACACCGGTATTAACTTGCTCAAGTCTGGAATTGAAAGCGTGTTTGATCAGCTTTACCGTAATGGTGGAGTTGGTGAGAAAGATAACGGAAAACCGGATTATACCGTAACCGCATTACCGCGAGAAGATATGAAGGACGCTGATGTCTCACAACGTATTTATCGTGGCTTATCTTGGCGGTATCATCCAGCAGATGCCATTGATGATGTTTATATTTCTGGTGAAATCGACCTATAAGGAGGAAATTGATAATGCAACTTACACAACACACATTTGACCCATGGGAAGTGTCAGTTCAAATTGATGGCCTCCCATTTACTGACTTTGGCACTGGCGATAAAGTCGCTGTTGCTTGGAACAACGATAACGTTACTGATTCGGTTGATAATAATGGTAATGGTAAATCAGCCATTAACCATGATCATTCTGGTACGTTTACGTTTAGTATTGATCCTAATGCTGCCAATTATGCTCATCTCATTGACTTGGCCAACAATTTGACTGGCGTCCCTGTATCAGTAACATCAAGCTTTGCTCACTTCCATACAGATAGTGCCCGAATTACCCGCCCTGTTGATACGACTTTGAACGCTAATTATCCAAGTGTTTCTGTAGTCTTTAAGGCTTCTGTATTGCAAGTTGACCCGATTACTGCGTGAAACAAATTTATATTCAATTGATAAATAAAGGAGAATGTTTGAAATGACAGAAGAAGTTAAAACTAAGTCAACAACTAAAAAGGCTACCGAGACACCTATTAAAGAACCAAAATTGGTTAGAACTGAACGAAATGGCATGATTGTTGGCTCTGTAACCCTTTGGGACAAAAAGACCAAGCAAAACATTAAATATCCCTTCAATTTCCCAGGCGTGGAGAATGCCGTTAAGTTTACTGATTTGGCAGATGTTAGTCGTCATGCCTACTGGGATGCCTTTATTAACGGTAATGATGATCTTGGACTTAATCCGCTTATTGGTACGCCCACTGTTGGCGGAAAACCGGAAAAAATGAGTTGGAAATTCTGGGAAAACCATTCTGGCGTTATGAAGGTTTGCTCAGAAGCTGACCGGTTTCTTGTGCAAGAACTTAACTAATCACTTTATTCGTAAAACGGATCTTGAGGCATTAATTAATAAATCAACGTCTCAATCAATTGGCTGGACTGCTTATATCTATAATGGGTTAGAAAGCGGACTGCCTCGGCCAATTAAGTATATGAATGCTGATGAACTGTCTGTCTTCAATTGGGCGATTTCTAAGCGCATGGAAGTACAGTCACAAATGCGAGGAGGATTCTAACATGGGATATGCAAGAAGTGCCAAAGTTGGATTCCGAGTTGTATCAGAAAACATGGATGCGATTGATCGTGCGAATGACAAGATGGATCGGCTTATCAGATCAAGCCGTGAGGCCAACAATCAGCTCTCCCACTTTGGCAATCGCATGTCGGTTCAGGGATTGACCAAGTTTGAAGATAAATATGACAGTCTAATCTCTAAATCCAAAAAATTATCAGATAATCTTACAAGTGATGTCGATAACATAAACAATCGTTTAAAAGGCCTTGCTGATAGCTCGCGTGAATATGCGGGGCAAATCGGCAAGGCTTTTTCTGATACTTCCAAGGAAGCCAGGAACTCATTTAAACGTTTGCCTAAAGAGGCAAACTTCAAAGTAAAGACAAATCTCAAGCAAACAAGTAGTGATATTGATCATGCAAATACACGTGTTCAAAGGTTCGGTACAAAAGGTAAGTCGTCATTTGATAATCTGAGCAGAAGTGGTCGCAAGACAACAAAGTCGTTTAGAAATCTGTACGATGCCGGCAACGACTTTGTAAATATTAGTTCTCAGATTGCTATGGGAGCAGGAATGGTTGGCGCCGCATTCCTTAAATCAGCCAATGAAGCTACAAATTTGCAGAATAAGTATATTACTATCAAAAACTTGTTAAAGACTGGTGGAGAATCGACTTCTCAATCAAAACGTGAAACTTCAGCAATGCAAAAAGAAAACAATCGTTTTGCACTACAGTATGGTGTTTCACCAACCGCAATGGCTAAAGGTGGAGAAGAGCTTATCCGGCGTGGGTATTCTGGTACCCAAGAACTCGCCTCACATAAGTACTTTTTGCAAGCAGCTAGAGCGTCTGGAGACCCGTACAATGAAGTTGTAAATTATGGTGCGCCGACGCTTGAACAATTTGGCTATAAGACTAGAGCGGGTAGTTCAAGATCAAAAATGGCCGGGTACACCAAAAAAGTTCTTAACGAAATGGCCTATGGTGCTGATTTAACTGCCACCAACTTTAATGGCATGGGCGATGCATTGAGATATGTTGGTGCCACAGCCCACAGCTCCAACCAAGGACTCGCCAGAACCGTTGCCGGTATTGGTGTCCTTTCAAACAATGGTCAGGACGGTTCAATTGCTGGTACTGGTCTGCGTAAGGTAATGAACTCGTTTGCGGCCCCGAATATGGCAGCTAAGTCTCAACAAGGACAAGTTATGTCAGCCCTGGGGCTTAAGCCATCAGATTTTCAAAAGGCCAACGGGCAAGTCAAAAGTCTTGCTGATAATATGGATGTCTTGAAGAAAGCCACGGCAGGCATGAGCTCTGCTCAAAAATTTAACGTTTTTC
>DMZB01000273.1 GCA_003482405.1 Lactobacillus sp.
ATTTAAATGTGACCAATGGTTCAGGACTGGTGAACCGACATTTTATAAAATACAAAAAGAATGGCGAGGAGGGGGCGTATGATGGCTATATCAAAAATGGAAAGAGAAAATGGTTTCATTTTTGGTCCGATTATAATCATATAGAAGCAGGCGCGTTTTACAGTAATTACTATCTTGGAGATGAACGTGATTGGACCGACAAACTGTCTATATTTCACCAGCTTAGTCGAGTTAGTAGTAGATCAGTAAAATCAATTTTACTGGCTTTGATACCCATTTTAGAGTCAATGGAAGATGGCGTGTACGCTGTGACGATTCGGGACATGTTGCCAGCTAATGGCAATGGAAGCTACTTCTATAAAGATGAAATACGTCATCACTTAATGAGTGCTTCAACGAGTGATATTCCTGAATACAATGGATATGGGGCGATTCTGCCTTTTTCTTTATACGCTGTGCCTACTCAGTCTGAAGAGTTAACTAATCAAGCTTTCATTTCGCGAGACACTTCAGTATCAAGCAAACTGGCAGTTACGTTTGGTTTTTTGGGATTTAATGATTATTTATTTGATGGGCATAGAATCGCACAGGCAGCCTTTGAACAAGGACAATCATTTCCATGTGTTTCAATTTTGCCCCTTTTTGACAATCTAGATAACAACAAGTGGAACTCTGACTTATCGGAATTCCCTTCAGATATTAGATACCGACAATCAATAATTTCAGCTGCTAAATTTTTGGATTATCCCTCTGTAACAGATATACTTATGACCTATGATTTTTTCGAGGAATTTAGTGAACTTTCTCTTTCGGAACAAGCGCAGCAATTAAGCTCGCAACTTGTTCACGGACAAAGTGAAAGTGAGATGTTGAGAATAATTCAAGGCTTGTTTTATGGTAATAATCGAAGTGAATATCTCAAATTGGAGAGAAAAATCAGATTTGACTATCCCTTTCCAACAATATATCGACGATATTATGGTTTACTGGTCAATTGGTTGGGAGATGACAGCGTCGAAGACATTCTTATGAATTTTTTGATTGATAGACTCTCTGATGACGATGAGTTGAACAATTTTATTGCAGCGGAGCTAAACAGGACCTAAAAACAGGTAGTAATGAGCTGGCGACATCTGCTCATCACTACCTGTTTCATTTATTTACCGTTTTTATACAATCCAACCAGCCGTTTTCTCAATGCATCATCAAAGGCGGTTAGATACATGCGGTATTTGCCACGTTTCATCAGTGTATTTAATATGCCCTAGTGTTGAGCACCTGAAAATGCAGACCTTTTAACCTCTGGGTGTCGCCTTGCAAACGTAATGTTTCGGCAAATGAAGTACGTCATCAAGTAGAACCAGGTCAACCAGCCGTTGTTGAGTGGATTGGCATGGATGTTGAATGTTATTAGCGTCGCGTATCGGCCTATAAACACGACCAGCCATGCAATGACGTAAAACCAAGTAGAGCGAATATAGTAACCATCGCTCTTTTGAGTCACCTGTTTAAGATGGCCAAACAAGGTGCCAGCAATGATTGCAACGAAAAACATGAAGATGGCTTCAGCCAACGTACCAAAGGATAAAATCCCGTTGAACTCCAAGACTGTGAAGGTTGCGCCAATGATCGGCATAGTTAAAAAGAAGCCCTTGCCGGCTTTTTTAGGAATCAGGCCTTTAAAGTCGATAAATAAAATTAACGCGGCAAAAAGTAACATGATCTGATTCATATAAGTTCTCCCATCAAAATATTTAATAACACTGTAGCGTGCCGTTAAATAGAATTCGACGTATTGACGATGACTTACAATATTTGTCTACAAGATGCAAAACCCACCCGATGTTCTTCAAAAAGTCATCGGGTGGGTTTTTATAAGGTTAGAGTTTATAAAACGAAAAAATCTGCTTTCATCCTAGTTACAGGGTTGAGTTTGTACTTTAAGACGGTGAAAGGGCAAGTAACTGGAATTAAGTAGATGAGTTACACGCCTTTATGGTTTATTTGGTTCAACAGTTCGTTTGCACGAGTAACAGATCGGGTTGTGAGGTGTCGAGTGAAAAACCATACGATGAAGTAAATTGCCGAAATTAACAGCCATTCTCCAAGCAACGCGCCAACATTTGTGGGAACCCAGTGATTAAGTGCATTAATGCTAAAAATGGTCACGGTCGTAATGACGTAATGGATGATAAACACAGTCCTGGTCGAGAGTCGTTCATCTAAATAAAGTAAATTGGAGAGTGCGATGATGACGCGAATCGGTAATAGGCTGCCAACTTCGATCCAGTTGGCAATTCCACGAATCAAGACTAAAGCCACAATGACCAAGGAAGCGTACAGAAGGCCATCCTTTATTTGATTGAAAATGATTTTAGCGTTCATGTGCAAACTCCTTTAACTGGCGGTTAAAACTACGGAAAAAGGTTCTCGTAATGACTAATCGTTGTTCATTCATGAGAATAGCGACGGTCGTACCATCTGATTCAATCGCCACATAATCAAGAAAGAATAGATTGATGATGGCGGATTTAGAAATCTGGGAAAAATAGTTTTTCGATAGTTGATCTTTCACTTTGTACAGACGGGTTCGTTCTACATATTTAGCATTTTTAGTAATTACAGTGACCAAATCGACTTGAACCTCAATGGAGACAATGCTTCGTTGACTGACAGTTACAATATTCTTTCGTTGATTGTCCTTGATATACAAAAGTTGTCGATGCATATCAAGATTTTTGATGTCTTCGATAGCGTTGGTGATTTCTGGACTTTCTTCATCACTGAGAACATGAACTTCAAATTGGGGATGCTTAATTGATTCGTTTTGTTCAAACTGAACTTTCAAGATTAGTCACCGGTTTCGTTTAGTAAGTTTGTTGCATTAAGTGTAGCGCAAACACTGCCATCGATAATATGTTATTTGTGAGAGATAGTGTTATGGATGATTGTGAGTGGTCTTTTTCTGGGTGTAATTAAGTTACTGTAAGGAGATACGAAGACTCTGGGCCGTGCAAGAGACACAGATTTGTGACAGGTAACTAATTGTAAAACGCTTTCATTCGTGATATTATATTTATGTAGCCGGCAACATAAATGAAGATAAAGAGGTTTTTATCATGGCAAAAATCCTTGTGATTAAAGCGCATCCCTTAACGATCGAACATTCGCGGACATTGAAGATTCTTGATGCGTTTATGACACAATATAAAGTATCCAATCCTGAGGATACGATTGAAACTCGCGATTTATATGCTGAGGAATTTCCGGACATTGACCGGTCGATGATGACGGCATGGGGACAACTTCAAAATGGTGTTGGTTTTCCTGACTTGACGACGCAACAGCAACAACAGCTCAGTGCATACGATTCAACAACACAACAATACATTGATGCAGACAAGGTCATCTTGGCAAACCCTATGTGGAATTTGAGTATTCCCGCGAAGTTACAGGCGTGGATTGATACAATTTGCGTTGCAGGTAAGACCTTTCAGTATACGGAAACTGCTGAAATTCCGCTTGTACCTGGCAAAAAAGTCCTTCACATCCAGACAGCAGGGGGCTTCTATGATGGTAAGGACTTTGGGGCAAAATATATTAGTGGCATTATGCACTTTTTGGGAGCATCCGATGTGCAAGAGTTGGCCGTTGAAGGGATGGATCACTTTCCAGAAAAGGCTGAGGCGTTTATGCAAGACGGTTTAGAACGAGCAACGGCGCTCGCAACAAAATTTTAATAAATGAGTGTAGATAGTCAAAGCGACTATCTTTTTTTTAGCTTTGTGTTTCTTTAAAAAAGTGTGCTAAGCGGTTCATTCCCTGCGTCATATTTGTTAACTCTTGCTGTGTTAGGTGTTTTCCGGCAAACTGTTCTGCCTCTTGATAGATAACATGAACTTGGTCGGCAATTTTCCGTCCCTGAGGAGTTAAGGAAACCAATCGTTTTCGCTGGTCTTCCTCAGATGGACTGACAATTAGCAGGCCTGTTTTTTGCATACGATGGACAGACTTTGTGATTGTTGAGTGTTCGACGTCCAAGCGTTTTACAAGTTGCGCCTGCGACTGTAAATCAGCATCGCGTAAGACTAAAAGTAAGGTGTCTTGTCCGGGATACAGTTTCAAAGCCCGCAATCTATTATCGACAAATCGCTGATGCTCATGTATAAGGTCAAGCAACGCGCTTCCAATAGGAAATTCTTTTGGGTACATGGTTCGCCGCCTTTCATTAGCTCACATGGAATTGTTCACAATACAGTTGGATGAATTCATCTGCTTCAGAAAAGAATCCAAAATGCAGTCAGAGGACTTATTTACCATTTTTATACAATTTAACAAGTCGTTTTCTCAACGCATCATCATAAGCGGTGAGATACATACCGTATTTACCACGTTTCATCAAAACATTCAGTACGTTTGCGATAAACGTCTTGTATTCATCACGCGTAAACTTGATGTCCTTGCGTTTTTTAAACACTTCTTTATGCGAGTATTTTTCAGGGATGACGGTCATGGTGTCCGTTTTTGGGTCGTAACCAAACGAGGGTCCGATGATCATCCCAACATAGTTCAAGTCGAAACCTTGGAGGGTGTAAATCGTTCCCACTTGGGTAATCGACCCTTCACGTTTGGCCCAGTGCGTTCGTTGTGGGTCCCATTCGTCCCAAGGCAAGCTGAACGAATCCATTTCCACGTTGTGTCGGCCATCAATGCGTGGAAAACCGGAAGTGGCAACCATCCGACTCATGCCGAATTCCTTGTTGCGTTTCTTGATGGTTTCAAACATGGCACCGGCAGTATCGAATACTTTAAACTCAAAGTCACTGTTGTCTGGAAAGGGCTTCAGTGGCTTTTCTTCAGTTAAGTCGTCCATCCAAGCCACTTGCTCATCACTGGCGACCATCCGATATTGAAAGTTCATATCAAATGTCTTGTAAGGATGTTTGCCAATCGTATCAAACAGCAGTTTCTTGTCCCAGTACATCTTTGACTGGAAAACTTGATCAAAATCGTAGACAACGACGACAACTTTAGCTAAGTTCATCAAATCGGTGAGCTGATTTTGGCCACGATAATGGGCATAGGGTTCAGACTTTGAGTAGAGTAAATGTGCTTCATCAACGAAAATGATATCGTATTTTTTATTGTGTTTCTGGGCATCGTTAATTAATGAGGTTGGCCGGCGAATCGTGTTGACTTTCATGTTTGGAATCGACTCGGCAATATCTTGGTAAGCCTTGTACAGTTCAGGATGGTTCACGACCAGCGACGTTTTGTAATGATTATCGGTCATGTACTGACGAACCAGTTCCATTAAAACGACTGATTTACCGGTTCCGGCGGCGCCTTGAATAATGGCAACCGATGACGGCGTTTTGGTGAGACCTTGTTTGATATACGCGTTGATATCGGTGATGACGTGTTTTTGGTCGTCTGACAAATCATCGACGAAGAATTGTGCTTTGAGGATTTCATTCATTTTGAGACTCCTAGTTTGGCTAATTTTGGTGAAATTTTATTGTTGCAAACACAGGTATAATCATACTAAACAACAATTATACTACTAGTGATTCTGTCGTTTCGAGGTATAAAATAAGGACATGACTTGAGGTCATCGGATATGAAAGCAATAACGATTGAAAAACTTACGAATATCTCCACGTCACAACTAGACCAAATCATGCACATTTGGTTACAGGAGAATATTTCGGCACACGGTGCATATGTGAGTGAAGCCTACTGGCGGACAAACGAACCTTTAGTACGGCAGCTGATTCAAACGACGGCAACAGTTTATGTTGCGGAGGAACATGGTGTAGTTAAGGGCTTCTGTGGGCTTCAAGATGATTATATCGCGGGCATTTTTGTGTGCAGCGACATGCATGGGCAAGGCGTCGGGACGCGTTTGATTGAAGCAGTAAAGGCGGATCATCATCGTCTATCTCTCTCGGTGTATAAACAAAATTCTGTTGCTATTAAATTTTACGAGACGCAGGGGTTTGTTTTGACGCAAACAGGAATGGATGAGGAAAATCATGTGCCAGAGTGTGAAATGAACTGGGAACAAACAAAATTTTAGTGTTGGAAAGAAGGTTTTCACGTGAAACATATTGTTGCTGGTGTCATCGCCCATGTCGATGCGGGGAAAACAACATTATCAGAGGCACTGTTGTACAAAACTGGTGCTGTCAGAACATTTGGCCGCGTGGATAACGGGGATGCCTTCCTTGATCCCGATGCATTGGAGAAACAGCGTGGCATCACGATTTTTTCACATCAGGCGAATCTTCAGTACCAAGACTTGTCGCTGACTTTATTGGATACGCCGGGGCACGTCGACTTTGCCGCACAAACGGAACAAATTTTGCCTGTCCTTGATTATGCGATTCTCGTTGTTTCGGCAACTGATGGCGTTCAGGGCTATACGCGAACGTTGTGGCATTTGCTAAAACGATACGATGTTCCGACGATTATTTTCGTTAATAAAATGGACGCTGGCGGGGTGGATCGTGACGCCATTCTACAACAATTACAAACAGAATTGGCGCCGGGTTGTCTGCCGTTTGATTGGAACGGTGGCGACATTGACTCAATGCCCGAAGAAAACGCCGAAACTATTGCGTTACAGGACGATGCGATTCTCAACGACTATTTGGATGGGACAAAACTGACGGTCGCAACCATTCAACAGATGATCAAACGGCGTGAAGTTTTTCCGTGTTTTTTTGGCTCAGGCCTCAAAATGACTGGAATCGAAACGTTATTGACTGGATTGAAACGCTGGACGATTGAGACACAATCTGAGGAGTCTAAGTTTGGTGCTCGTGTCTTTAAAATTTCTCACGATGAGCAGGGCAATCGACTAACGTGGGCGCGGGTGACGAGCGGTGTACTGAAAACAAAGGCCGAAATATTGCCAGAACAAAAAGCGAACCAACTGCGTGTCTACAATGGCGCAAAAAGTCAGATGGTTTCGGAAATCACAGCTGGTGGCGTGGGCGTCATCCTTGGTCTGACTGAAACTCGTCCGGGACAGGGGTTAGGCGTTGCTACCGGCAGTTTGGTACCCTTGTTACAGCCTGTTTTGAACTATGCAGTCAACCTGAACGGCGTCGACGCACATGCCTGCTTAATGGCACTCAGACAGCTAGAAGATGAAGACCCACAGCTGCATGTCACGTGGTCCGAACAAGTTCAGGAAATTCGTGTGCAAATTATGGGGCCGATTCAACTGGAGGTCCTGCAAGATCAGCTCAAGACACGTTTTAATCTCGATGTTGGCTTCGGTGAAGGCAGTATTCTTTATCGTGAAACGATTACGCAACCGATCGAAGGTGTCGGCCACTTTGAACCGCTGCGCCACTACGCAGAAGTTCATTTGAAGATGGAACCGAGCGAGACAGGGAGCGGCGTGACCTTTGATACAGACTGTTCAGTCGATGTGTTGGGTAAAAATTGGCAGCATCAAGTCCTAACTAGCCTGAACGCAAAAGATCATCTTGGCGTCTTGATTGGCGCGCCACTC
Organism: Lactobacillus sp.; assembly: GCA_003482405.1. Classification (GTDB taxonomy): domain Bacteria; phylum Bacillota; class Bacilli; order Lactobacillales; family Lactobacillaceae; genus Furfurilactobacillus. The sequence goes on from DMZB01000273.1 coordinate 7,526, forward strand.
ACAGATGTGCACATTACCTTGATTACGGGTCGGGCAAGCATCGTCCATTCCGTTGGCGGCGATTTTCGGGAGGCGACTTGGCGGGCGGTGCGACAAGGCCTAATGATGCTGCTGGCAAATGGCGGGAACCAACTATTGGAACCGTGGTATCAATTCAGATTGACCGTCGATGCCGATAACGTTGGTCGGGCAATGAATGATATTCAGCGGATGCATGGGTCGTTTGAAACGCCCACAACAAATAGCGCCAACACCATTTTGAGTGGTGTGGCGCCGGTATCTGAGATGCAAGATTATGCACGAATTGTTCAGGCCTATACACATGGGTTTGGCCAACTGGAATGTATTGTCGATGGGTACCGACCCTGTCACAACGCGGATGAAGTGATTGCGGCCACAAATTATAAACCGGTCAGTGATCTCGAGAATACACCTGATTCGGTTTTTTGTGCACACGGTGCAGGCTATCCTGTTGCGTGGAATAAAGTTCCGGCTGCTGCCCATGTCCCGTATGTGATGGAAAACTAGTTAATCCTTTTTAAGGAATACAAACGTTGTCTCATCAGAACGTGATGCATCAAAATGATAATTCAAGTGATCAAACTGCTTTAAATCGCTGAGTTCGTGAACCTCGTTTTCGGCTAAGAAACGGACCATTTCACCCCGTGCCATTTTTGCAAACGTGGCGCGGGTTTTTAATTGGCCATTGACGAGGTGGCCAAAAATAATGTTAATCAGTGGTTCGTCGGTTTTTAAATAACGGCGAACCGTTTTTGTATACTCTTGTGAGGCTAGGTTAATCAGTGGTTCATCGTGCAGTTCAAGACCGAGTTCAGGTTTGGCACCCCAGAAATCATAAAGATTTTTATGCCCGTCTACAGTTAGTGGCGCCTGCATTTCAAGTCGGTAGGGGACAACGCCGTCAAACGGTCGTAAAACCCCATAGAATCCGGAGAGAATGCGTAAGTGATCCTGAACATACTGCAATGCATGGCCGGTAAAGACATCTGGTGCCATATATTGATACTGAATACCAGAGTAGGCAATCAAGGCCGGGGTCAGTTGACGTTTGAGATCAATGTGTTGGAGTTGTTGATAGGCTTGCTGAGCAATTTTGTCGCTGCAATGCCAAAGATCGTGAAGTTCTGGATAACTCATCTCTTTTAACGTGTGTAAAATTTCCTGTGTTTCCGGTAAAAATTGTGGCTGGGATGCAATGTCAAAGCTATCAGTATCAACTTTCATCTTTTTAGCCGGCGAGATAATTATTTTCATATTAGGTCCTTTTTCTGACGTGAGTTGGAGAACCGACCACTATTTTTTACCCTTAACGATTCGTGATGCGACAAACGAAACAATGGCGAGTGCAAAAGACCAGCCAACAACGCCATGAGGAATGTTGTAAGCGTAAATGGGATAAATTGATGACAGATCGTCTTGCTTAATTGCGATTCCCCAGCGAATGACTGCAATAGCCAGAAAAACGACTGAAATAAGTGCGAGTTTTTTTCTCATGATGACGTCTCCGTTTCTATGTGAGCGAGATGATTCCGAGTGGCAGCGTCAGCGGCGTTTTCGATAACGATGAACTGGTGAGTAGCGGGCACTTCGAAAGTATTTTCAACTAGGTAAAGCTCCTGATGCGTTTCAGTTTGAAAAAACAGACGTTGGGGTTCGAAGTTTGTCACAGTGAGTGTGTTCCAAACGGACAAAAAGGTGGGATCCTGATTCACCGACTGAAAAACTTGATATAAAAATTTGGAATCGGGTGATTGGCTGTAGTGATTTCGAAAAACAGCGGTCAAATATTGTGCGACTTGTTCCCAATTGATGAGTGATGAACGTATTTCAGGGTCATTAAAGGTTCGCCAAACCAAATTCCGTTTGAGCGAAGGTTGCGTTGCGTCAAAGTTAAACAATCGCTGGTAAGTTGCGTTGGCAGCCAGGATGGTCAGCTGTTGATCCATGATGTAGGCGGGTCTTGGTGATAGATCAGCAATAAAACTGCTGAGTTGTTCGGAAACATCAGGTTGTTTTTGTGCCGGTGGGCGCAGACCTGTGAGATTAAAGGCGTAGTCTGTTTCAGCCGCAGTCAGTTGAAGAACCCGGCAGAGGGCGGCTAAAACATCACCAGAGGGAATCGAACCCGTGCGGCCTTGCTCAATTCGGGTATACCAATCGGTACTGATGTTGGCTAAGTCGGCAACTTCTTCTCGCGTGAGTCCAGGTGTTCGCCGTGATCGTGTTTGTGAGACTGCAAAATTGGCAATGTCTGCAGTGGTTCGTTTGTAACGCAGAAAATGGCCTAAAACTTTTTCGTTGATAACGTCCACCTCCTTCATGGGATGAATTGTCCTAGGATGAACTGACTCTGAATCATAAATACTTCTACTTGCATAATATAACTGTTGCAATCAGTAATCACTATGTAGGAGGAGTTTTAGATGACTGTCAAAGTTGGAATTAACGGATTTGGTCGTATTGGGCGGTTAGCTTTTCGTCGTTTATTAGCCGTAAGTCAAGCGTCGACAAACATTGAGGTCGTCGCAATTAACGATTTAACCTCACCGTCTATGTTGGCCTATTTGTTGAAGTATGACACCACACACGGACCGCTTGAGGCGAGTGTTACCGCAACTGATGATGCCCTGATTGTCGATGGGCACACTTATCACGTTTATGCGGAGCCAGACGCCGCCAAAATTCCGTGGGCAGCTAATGATGGTGTTGATTTTGTGCTGGAATGTACCGGTTTTTACACATCCAAGGAGAAAGCAGCAGCACATTTACGGTCAGGCGTTAAACGTGTGCTGGTGTCCGCACCGGCAGGCCGTGATGTGAAAACGATTGTCCCAAGTGTTAACGAACAACAGTTGACCGCCGCCGACCAGATTGTCTCTGCCGGATCATGCACGACTAACTGTTTGGCCCCGATGGCAGATGCATTGGATCGCGAATTTGGAATTGTTGCAGGAACAATGACGACAGTTCATGCCTTTACGAGTAGTCAGATGATTTTAGACGGACCAAGTCGTGGTGGCAAATTGCGGCCTGCCCGTACGGCGTCTGCGAACACCATTCCACATTCTTCCGGTGCCGCAAAAGCCATTGGCCTAGTGCTGCCACAGTTGGATGGCAAACTTCAGGGCCATGCGCAACGCGTGCCAGTAATTGATGGCTCGCTGACTGAGTTAGTCACAGTGCTCAAGACGGGGCACCTAACAGCCGATGAGATCAATGCCCGAATCAAACCGTATACCGATCATAATGAAAGCTTTGGTTGGAATGAGGACCAGATTGTTTCAAGCGACATCATCAACTCGACATTTGGCTCTGTATTTGACCCGACGCAAACGGAAGTTATAACTGCTGGCGACACACAGTTGGTGAAAAGCGTTGCTTGGTATGACAACGAGTACGGCTTTACCTGCCAAATGATTCGAGTGATGGCGAAAATGGCTAGTTTGTAATCGTTTAAGCTGAAATGGTGATGTACGCGGTATGCCGTATACTACTTAAATACACCACTTTAATCTTGAATTGGCTCGGTGAAACTAAAAAAGATATTGGCCATTTCAGTGGAACTCTCCGGAGTTCCTTTTTGAATCCAACTAAATAGTAACTGACTCAAACCACCAACGGCAAACGCAATCCAGTAATCAGGATACTGTTGATTGCCATGAATAACGTGGTTTGCCAACATGTCTTTGAAATAGTCGCGAAAATTATAATCGACGAGATAACCCAGATCGGCGTCAATTAATTCTTGTGTAGTGTCCCGAAAGCCGCGGAAAAATTCAAAAAACTCGAACGCCATTTGATGTGGGTCATGAATTTTATATTTTCGGATAATACGTAAATACTGCTGATATTCACGCTGAAATTTGTCAGTGATGATACCTTCTTTAGAAGTGAAATGACGATAGTAGAACATCCGTGAAACCTTTGCTTCACGACAAAGCGTTGCGATTTGAATATCGTTGAGCGATTGCTGTTTGACACAGACCATCAGCGCCTTAAACAGTAATTCTTTCTTTAAAGTTGTGCGTGTATCGCTGAAATTAAAATCAGTTTTCGTGACACAATTCCCCCTTATGTAACGGTCGAATTTATTTCCAAGTATAGCACTCATATAATTCAGCCATAACGTTGGAGAGGAAGATGTCAAATGACTGAAAGAGCAAGGTTTGCGAATCAAGAGGCCGATTATCAGAAGCTAAATTTATCCGACACCATTGAGCCGTGGGAAGATGGCATGCGGACAAGTGAATCTGGCGAGAACTTTGAATGGTGGTATTTCGACGCACATTTGAGTGATGGGTCGGCATTAGTCATTACATTTTATGACAAGTCAATAACCAGTCCGAGTGATGGGTTGAAGCCGGCCATCACAATTGATTTAGACCGTCCAAATGGGACGCACATTAGTAATGAATTGCCGTTTGATTCAGAAACTTTCCATGCCAGTCATGATCATACAGATGTCCGTATTGCAGATAATTATTTTCGTGGTGATTTAAAGCACTACGACATTTTGGCCGCTACGCAAGACGTTAAAGCGGAGATTAGTTTCGATAATGTGACACCGGCATGGCGGCCAACGACTGGCTATATTTATTTTGGTAACCACGATCAGTCGAATTTCTCATGGCTACCTGCGACACCACGAGGCGAGGCCAGCGTCAAGTTAACCGTTAACGGTCAAACGGAAACACTAACCGGCGTTTGTTATCACGATCATAACTGGGGCAATGTGCAGATGCTGAAGGTGATGCATCATTGGTATTGGGGACGGGCGAATATCGATGACTACACGGTTATTTCCAGTTACATTACCGCGGAGAAGAAGTATGGCTATCAAGAATTACCGATTTTCATGCTGGCCAAAGGCGATAAGATTTTAGCCGATGATCCACAGTATCTAACGTACACAGAGAGTGATCCAGTTATTGACAAAAAGACGCAAAAGCCAGTGCATCACAAGCTTGAGTACGATTACAACGATGGGCAACAACATTATCGAGTGACCTATACGTGGCAACAAACAGTCTTAGACACGCGAATGGTAGATTTATTACCACAACCAAAGCGGGCTTTAGCTAAACTGGCCCATTTTGATGGCGCTTATTTGAGATTTACCGGAGATGTTCAACTTGAGCGCTTTGACGGTGAAACGGTGGTGGAAACGCACCACAGTGTGGCCTTGTGGGAGGAAATGTACTTCGGCAAAACGTTGCCGATGGTCGCAAAAAAATAAAAACTAGCGTCGTTTGCCTGAGTGAGCTAAAGTTGTCGTATCTAGACTAACGAGGTGGGCACATGGCAGAGCCAGCGTCAAAAGGGAAAATTATTCAGTCGGCGTGGACGTTATTGAGTCAGGTCGGTGTGGACCAGTTTTCGATGCGGAAATTGGCCAAGGAAGTTGGCATTACCGCATCCACTTTGTATTGGCATTTTCCCAATAAGGACGCCATTTTTGCGGAAATGGTCGACGAGGTGTGTGCCGAGGCTCTGGGCGCGTTTAAAGTTGAATCTTCTTGGCAAACGCAACTGGTCAGTGACGGGATGGTATTTGCTAAAAAATTGCGGCAGCGGCCATTTTCTGCAGAGTTATTATTTATTACGCCGCCAACGACTGAACACTTTTGGCGAGTCAACGAGCAATTCCTCAAAACGGTTGATGGGCTGACCTTAGCAGATTCAGAAAAGTTCACCATCATCAGTATTTATCTTGACTTCATTTTGACGTTTGAACGTGATCGTCAGTTACATCAACAAAACGCTGACTTACGCGGCAAGAATCAGCAACCACCAGCGACTAATTTGCCTGCAAACATTCCCATATTGACGCGCATGTATCAACAAGGAGACTTCAACCAGATGGATCGCGACAGTACGTTGGAATGGAGTCTTACCACACTGGTCAAGGGCTTTGAACAGCGACAGCAGGAAACAGAATAGTAGCAGTAGCTTAAACTAAGGATTTTACAAAGCAACGGCATTGGGGGACTTAACCTAACTAACCCACAATTCCGTTGCTTTATTTTGTCATAAAACTGCCAGAGGGTCGCGCAAACACTTTGTTTGTCACTCAACTGCATCTTATTTGGCATGAATTGCACATAACATGGCGTGCACTGTCATATGCTTGACGTCCTCTACGCCCTACAATACAGTCATTGAATCGCAATAATGATTAGATGAGGAGCTTAGTAGATGATGAAAGTTATTTTAATCACGGGTGCAAGCAGTGGCATTGGATATCAGACAGCGCAACTGCTGGCGCAACAAGGACATAAAGTTTATGGTGCGGCGCGCCGGCTAGACAAAATCGCGCCACTGCAAAAAGATGGCGTTATTCCGCTCAAACTTGACGTAACCGATGGAGATTCGATCCGCGCGGCGGTATCGACTATCATTACGGCTGAAAAACGGCTTGATGTTGTCATCAACAATGCCGGCTATGGTTCTTACGGCGCAATCGAAGATGTGCCTCTTGAGGAAGCCAAACGTCAATTTGACGTTAACTTGTTTGGTGTTGCTCAGCTGACAAAGATTGTGTTACCGTACATGCGTCAACAACATTCCGGACGAATTATCAACATTTCCTCAATGGGCGGGCGGTTAACTTCGTATTTTGGCGCGTGGTATCATGCCACAAAGTACGCCATTGAGGCCTTTAGTGACGCACTTCGCATGGAAACCAAGGCGTTTGGCATCGATGTCGCGCTAATTGAACCAGGTGGCATTAAAACAAATTGGGGCATTATCGCCGCTGATCATTTGGTAGAGTCATCTAAGGATGGTGTGTATGCACAGGCTGCTGACAAAACGGCGGCAGGGATGCGCAAACAGTATTCAGGAAACTTGATGTCCAGTCCGAAGATTGTTTCAAATGCCATTTCAAAGGCAGTCAACAGCCGACGCCCACGGGTCCGTTATCTTATCGGTTTCGGCGCCAAACCGCTGACGTTTATGCATACCATTTTGCCAACACGGATGTTTGACTGGATGATGATGCATGCTAGCTAAGGGAGTTTTTGAACATGAAAATGGTGATTACAAAGCAATTTCAGCAGTTTCTGGCCCAGTATAACGTAGATCCCGGTCAAATATTGGAAAAAGCGCGGATACCAAACTACTTGTGGAAAGAGGAGCTATCACTTGATGTTCCACAATATTATCGATTTCTGGAGACCTTATCGACAGAACTGACTGACACACAGCTACTGGCAGTCAGTGACGTTAAGGACATGGGTTTATTTATGCCACCATTTTTCGCTGCATTATGTGCGGCCGATGGATTACAGGCAATTAAACGTTTGGCCACCTATAAGAAATTGATTGGGCCCATCAAATTTGATGTTCAAACTGCTCAGGATAGCGTTGAAATCGGTATTAGTTATCTCTATCCAGAACAGCCACTCCCGCGTTTTGCATTACTCAACGAGCAACTCATTATTCTGAGTATCGTCCGTATGGGCACGGGGAAAGCAATCGTGCCGACTGGCATTACCGGTCCATATCCGTATCATCACATGATTGAAAATACTATCGGTATTTCAGCTACCCAGAGCTCGGACAATCGATTGGTGTTCAAGCGTTCGGATTTAGAGCAGCCATTTATCGCTCAAAATAATACAATGTGGCAATTTCTTGGGCCTGAGTTTAAACGGCAACTTGCAACACTCAATCATGATGAACCGTTTGTTAACGCCATGCGGAAGGAACTTTATCGGGCCATTGCCGCTGGCGACTATGCGATTGAAACGATTGCGAGAAATCTCGGGGTG
>DMZB01000153.1 GCA_003482405.1 Lactobacillus sp.
TGCTCAGGATAATTCCGATGATCCGCAGTGTGATCCACCAGAACCGACCCCATGTGCGCCGCCATGATGCCCGAACTGCTTGTCGTACTGTTTGCCGCTCAAACATCAGCATCGGAATCACCAGCAACAAGCGATTGCCCAAGTAAAAGCCGGCGATGTACAAAATGATTAAACCCGCCATCAACAGCGGCTTTGTTGTAATGAACTCAACAATAAATTCTGGAATTTGGACTTTTGCTAACAGCGGTGTACTAATAAAATTACCGCCCAGTGGCACAATAAGCAAGAAGTAGAGTAAGAAAAAGCCAAACGTTCCTGGTGACAAGCGTGGCAAACGATGCCAGAGTTCGACGATCAGTTGGCGAATCGTTGGTCGTTGATTCTTGCGGCGATACGCAACCATCAGCAATAAATACGCAAACTGCAAATAAATTGCAAAAAAAATGACGAGTAGTAATAAAAACAAGCTTAACATCGCCCATGGATGATCCTGAGCTACAGTCACTACGTTTGTATATGATAAATAGGCAATATGACTCCATCGTAAAATGCCTGCCCCCAACCAAGAAAAAATGGGAATTAATATTGCATAAACAATGATTGCTGTAAATGAATAATGCTTAAAGAAATACCAGAAAGCCCCTAAAAATCGCCAAATGCTGGTTCGTTTTGTCCCCGTCATGAATGATTCCTTCCCAGTGCCAATCTCTCACTTCTCTTTGTCTCTGTGTTCATATGATTATTGTTCAATTTATATGTTAAATACCACTTTACTGCTAATCAATGGTCCACAAAAGAAAATTCCTTTGTAACCGTACAGGTTGCAAGGGAATTTTTGATAACTGTACATTTTGCTGCTTGTGTTTGATTATCACATTGTTGCAATTATTATCTTTTAGCACACTGTGCAAGTTATACTGTTGAAAGTGAGCTGAAGGGCGACAACATTGAATTCGGCTGTGAAAGTAGTGTTAATCAGCCGGTTTTATGCTGAATTTACACCACGGACGAGCTTGAAGATACGGCTTGGGTAGCTTCAAGTCAAGAGTCAAGACTGTGGTTCGCAGTCTTGGCTCGGTCCCACGGCGATGATTCAATGTTGCCAACCGTAAGCGTCATTCTGCGCGAATGGTTTAAGCCACTAAATTGATGACTCATTATTTTTTGAACAAACTGACGTACAGTTGCTCCGCAAACGGCTTGATGCTGTGCTTGGCCCTAAATGAATTGCCCATCATGATCAACCCATTCTGTCCGTCCTTAGACACCAGCGACATTGTTTGATACCCATAACCGAGACCATGGTTAACCGCCGCATTATACAGATTATACGTACCTCCACCATATGTGCTTTTACTGCCAGATTCATAAAGCTGTTTTAAAGAGGTTTGTGAAATCAATTGCCCCTGCATGATTTTACTAATCGCAACATACAAGTCTCGGGCAGACATTGCAATTCGCCCTGTACCAAGTTCGTCATGCCACGATGCGTCAGGCGTTACCACCTCTTTGCCATAGTCCACGTTATCCATTTTTGTGCCTGCATATGCGACAGCAACATGGCTATTATCCGATGGCATAAATACTGTTTGACGAAGATTGAACCGCTGAATAATTTGTTGGTTGAATAGAGCCTCATAAGATTTACCCGTTAGCTTGGTCAACACGCCGGCTAATAAGTTGTAGTTTACCTGCGAGTACCGCCATTGATTGTAAAGCGACTGATCAAACGTTAAATGGTGAATATCATAATCGATGATTTGATCGTCCGTTTGCGGCGTTGTGGGTCCCACTGGTCCGTTTAACCACAAGCCCGAAGTCATGTCTAACATCTGGCGAATCGTAATTTGATTGCCGTGTGGAACACCTGGGTAAAACTTACTAATGTGATCGGTCAAAGCTAAATGATTTTGTTGCACCTGCTGCATCACTAACGCACCCGTAATCAGCTTCTGAACTGAGTCTATGGCGTAGGCCGTATCGGCATCATTAGCTCGTTGACGAACCGCATTGGCTTGCCCGTACTGACGTTCAAACATCACCTTCCCACCACGAACAATGAGGACAGAACCGATAAAGTTCATGGCTCGCATTTTTTGATCTAACGTCGCAGTCTGCGCGCCGTCAAGGTCCATAGCTAAGTTTGGCTTCTGCCACTTCGCGACTGGCTTCACAATTGGTTTTCGTTTATGCACGATGTGTGTAATTTTTGTTGTTTTTTGAACTTCATGATAAAGCGTGCCCCACGCTAAAACACTGGCCAGAAGGACCGCAATTACCACGAGCCAAATTCTCTTCCGTCTGGACATTTCCTGCTCCTATCGGCGTTTTGTTGGTCTCATTATATCAAGATTCTTATATTGTGACATCGTTTTAACCTTTCTGACAACGATGTTTTTTTAATGAATTGTTATGAAAAGCATATATTTTTTATTATGAATAAGCCCTTGTTACGCTTTAGAGACTATCGACGGGTAGTCATTTTAATTGATCATGATCAGTTCAGAGTGATACCGAGGCCCATTTTTGGGCGACAGGTAAACATTTATGCAATTGTTGCCCAGTTGGGCCACGAAAGGAGACAACGTCATGTCTAAAGTGTCATCAAAAAAGACCACACAAGCTTCGAAGCGAAAATCAAAGAAATCCTCCGCTGAAGCACGGGCTACTTTCAAACGTAATCTACGCCGCTCCATTTATGTATGCGGTGCCACACTGATGCTGGCTAGTGCCGCCGTACCAAGTGGTGTCGCCTTGGCTGACACGATTAATCAACCACAAACTACCCGTCAGGCGCGCGCTGGCCTAGCCGATATTAGCTTATTAACTGGCGGCCAAATGAGTACTAATAAAGCCAATCCGCAAACCAAAAATGCACAGGGAAACTATGACCTTGATCTATCTTACACCGGGACCGGAGTGGCAGACATTGGGTTAGCCACACGAAAGGTCATGGTCTTTGGTCTGGCACCTGAATTGCGAGGCAAGGTCGTTGGTGGCGCCACAATCGATGTGAATGCCGCGTTAACCGACCTTGATTTGTCGAAAATTCCGGGGGTCAGTGCCCAAGTTGGGCTGGTTCACACTGCCCTGTCAGCGCTTGAACTCACAGGAATTCACTTAGATGCCGTTCAAAATGCATTAACTCAGTTAACATCAGCTCAGCCCTTGGGAACCTATAGCACTACCGTTGCAGGAAATGTCTCCAATGATCGGATTACAGCTGACGTTACCGATGGTTTAGGCAACTATGCCAAAGCACAGGCACAACAGGTGACCACTGGACTAATTCAGGATTTACAGGCCTCACTTGCCGGACTGCCAAACAATTTAGTGTACGCCTCATTACGTGGTGCCTTGCAAACTCTGTTAAACATTTTAAATCCACTGCTTAGCACATCCGCCGATGTTTTAAATAATTTGCTAAACGTTAATCTTTTAGGCCACACAACCGCCAGATTACACACGACAGTTAGTCAGCCAACTGCCGCAAATACCAATGTGTACGGTATTTTAGCAAACAACGGTGCTGTTGACATCGACTTATTGTCTGCTAGTGGTGATAGAGTCCCACTTGTGTTTGACATGACTGCCGAAAATCCAATTGCTGACTACGTGGTGAACCAACCGACAGTTAACACTGCAACGGCTGGAGATACGAGTATTAGCGGAAATGTAGCAATCACTCAACCGGTTCCTGATGGGACAACGTTTAAGGCCATTGTGACCATGCCTGATAGCACAACTAAAGAAGCGCCAGTGACGGTTAACGGCAGCACGGGGACATTTACCGTTGCTACTGGAACGTTAAACGCAAATGACGCGCTCTCTGTAAAAATTCAGGCGGTCAATGGCTCAAACACTAAAGACGGTAACCCAACTTCAGTGACGGTTCAAGCCGGACAGCCAACAAACCCCATTGAAAACTATAACGTCGCGACACCAACGTTAAATCCCGCAACTGCGGGAGATACCAGCGTATCTGGAAATGCGACGCTAACAACGCCAATTCCAGATGGTACGACATTTAAAGCAATCGCGACCTTACCGGGTGGCGGCACTGCAACCAGCGATGTCACTGTTGATGGTAATCATGCTGAGTTTACAGTTGAAACAGGCGAATTAACTGCCGGACAGCAAGTTTCCGTCAAACTACAAGCAGTTAACGGCAGCAACACCAAGAATGGTAGTGATGCAACCGTGACTGTTAATGCAGCTGATCCTGGCAACCCAATTCAAAACTACGCCGTTAACATTCCAAACGTTGACCCCGCCACCGCAGGCGATACAAGCCTGTCCGGAAATGTTGCCATCACCGAGCCAGTTCCTGATGGCACAACGTTTAAGGC
>DMZB01000189.1 GCA_003482405.1 Lactobacillus sp.
AACGACGATATGTGGCTCAACCTCTTTCGTGGTTTTCAGGGTATCGGCGGTGCAGCGATGATGTCACTGTCTTTGACCATCGTTACCACTGCGTTTCCAGCCAAACAACGTGGGATGGCCCTTGGTATTTGGAGCAGCGCTGTTGGATTAGCGGTGTCAACAGGACCGCTGATTGGTGGTTGGTTAGTCGACAACCTTGGTTGGCGGTCAATCTTCCTAGTTAACATCCCTGTGGGTCTGTTAGCTATGCTTTGTGGCTGGTGGTTAATTCAGGATAATGAAAGGGCCACTGAGGAACGTTTGGACTTTCTTGGCCTGATCTCCAGCGCTGTCCTCATCTTTAGCACCGTTTTTGCGCTGATGCAAAAGGAGCAACATCCAAGTTATACCTGGCTTAATTGGCGAATTGTCAGTCTATTAGGACTCGCGTTTCTCGCACTCATTTGCTTTATTGTTATTGAAAGGCGATCTAAAGAACCATTGGTGGATCTCAGCGTCTTTAAATCGCCTACCTTTGTCGGCGCCAATATTGCTGCATTTACGCTTGGCGCTGGCCTCTACGGCGGTTTTACCTACCTTTCAGTATTACTCCAAAACTATATGGGTTATTCCGCGTTTGAAACCGGCCTGAAATTGTTAGTCATCAGCATTTTCACGTTGATTCTTGGCCCGCTCACTGGATTTATTGCTAGCAAAATTGGTAATCGCTGGCTCATCACCGGAGCGTTGCTAATTGGAGCGTCCGGTGTCATTGACATTTATTTCCGCATTCAAACACCGTTTAAATGGTTGTACTTACTCCCCGGATTCATCTTACTCGGGATTAGTAATGCACTAGTGAATCCACCAATCTCAACAGCCGCCATGAACGCGGTTGAAAGTCGAAACGTCGGCATGGCTTCTGGGCTGCTCAACGTTTTTCGCCAAGTCGGTATCTCATTTGGTGTGGTTATGCTCGGAATCAGTGTCACAAACGGCTATAACAGCAGCCTCAATCATGCATTGTCCAGACTGACGCAAGTGCCCACCGCCATCAAATTACAGTTAACGACCCTGCTTCATCATGCTGGCCCGTTTGCCGGCCAACAAATTTTCGACAGTAAGCAAGCCCGAATGTATCAACAATTGCCTTTATTCCAGCAGTTACATCAAAACGTCTTCAATGCGTTTGATCACGGCATGAAGAACGCACTTGTCTTGATCGCCGTCTTACTGGTAATTGGTGCTATCTCAGCCATCGTTTTAATTCGGGACCGTCATACAGATTAATTACAGCAACGCCGTTAAGCCTTATAATAAATTAATGTTGAAATTTAGTTTTGGAGGCTTTCAAATGTCACTTGTCCTATCCATCGCAAAGCAAACCGATTTACCAATAATCGTTAACATCTACAATCAAAGTATTCCCAACCACGAGGTCACTGCCGATTTAAACCCAGTGACAGTTGCGGACCGACAGGAGTGGTTTGACATTCATCAACCAAATCATTACCCCATTTGGATGATCAAAGATGCCGACAAAACCATTGGCTGGCTGAGCCTTTCCCCATTTTACGGACGCGGTGGCTATGCGCAAACGACAGAAATCTCGATTTACCTCGATCAGACCCTCACAGGACACGGCTATGGTAGCCAGATCATGGCACAACTACCTCGTTGCCTGACTGCTTTAAATTTCACCAGCGTCGTCGCCTACATTTTCGACTCCAACACGGCCAGCCTGCATCTTTTCCACAAGTTCGGTTATCAGGAATGGGGGCATTTGCCGCAAGTCGCCAACATGGCTGGCACGTCTCGAGACCTCATTATTCTAGGTCGTCATTACAACAATTAAATTACAAAAAAACAGGATATTGGCCTGGATTGATGATAAACACTACAATCCCTGTCAATATCCCTTTTTGGTATCCTTTATTATTTCAAAATTCGATTAATTTCTGCCAGTTCATCGTCGGTAAAGTCCGTGTTCTTCAGTGCGCCCAGATTATCTTCCAGTTGTTGTGGACGGCTAGCACCAATCAGTACACTAGTCACTTGCTGGTTATGAAGCAACCAAGCAATCGCCATGTCCGCCAATGATTGACCACGTTGTTGTGCCAATTCATTGAGCTGTTTAACTGTATCCAATGTCTGTTCAACCTGATCCTCATGCAGAAATGGGCTACTTGAACGGTGTGCACGTGAATCTTCTGGAATACCGTTCAAATAACGGTCAGTCAGTAACCCTTGCGCTAATGAACTAAACGTGACTAATCCGGTTTGATCGTCAGCCAACTTCTTTAACAACCCGTCCTCAATGTGACGGTCAAACATATTATATCGGTCCTGATGCACGATGTAGGGCGTGTGCAAATCCTTGAAGATCACCTCAATGGCCGTTGTTTGTTCGGGATTATATTTCGAAATACCGACGTATAAGGCCTTCCCCTCACGGACGAGCTTATCCAGCGCATACGCTGTTTCTTCAACTGGTGTTTCTGGATCTGGCCGATGTGAATAGAAGATATCGAAATAGTCTAAGTGCATGCGCTGCAAACTTTGATCTGCGCTAGCGAGAATGTTTTTCATCGAACCACCGTCACCATATGGGCCATCCCACATTCTGTGACCGGCTTTGCTGGCAATAACCAATTCATCACGGTATGGTTTTAAATCGTCATCCATCAAGTGACCAAAGTTTGTCTCTGCACTGCCGGGCACCGGACCGTAGTTGTTAGCCAAGTCAAAATAGGTGATTCCGGCATCAAACGCAGTTCTCACAATTTGGCGTTGTGTTTCATACTCATCGACACTGCCAAAGTTGTGCCAAAATCCTAAACCTAGCACCGATAATTTCAAGCCACTACGACCTGCTCGCCGATAAGACATGCTGGCATAACGATGTTCATTTGCTGAATACATATTATCCCTCCGAAAATTGACGGCTCATCCATCACAAACGCCATCCTAATGCACTTATTATAGTCCTTTTAAGCACATTTCTTGCAAACGTTTTCATTTATTTACACAATAAAACAAGCTGGATGCACCGCGGTTTTCCACGTTCATCCAGCTTGTAAAATAAACCCAAAATTCAGGCTTCTTAAGTTGCCAATCTTATATATGATCACGTACGCTCAAACGACCCAATAAATATATAAAACAATCAACGATATTCGATTTTAAATTGTTCAGGCCCGTCTAAAGTCTGCACATTGACCGTCATGCCATCCTTCAACGGTCGATCAATCCAAAAGCTTGGGTGCAAATGATAATTAAAATCAAAGCTGTATCGGATTTGATTAGTTCCCTGAGTTTTAGTTTGTACCTCTCCACGACTACCATCGGACAATTCAACACTTTGCTGCTTAACACCTGGCGCCACATAGATTGTTGTCATGCCATCCACCTCCACATGAAGTATAACAGCAAACGCTGTTTAGGGACAGCTAAATATAATATTCTGGTCAATTAATTTAGTGATCCATCATTTCATCCTTCGAACAGCTGTGCATTGCTTTTTTAACCGAAGCGAGTATGATGTACTTATATTTATTTATCAGTTGATAAATATAAAACAAATTCGCTGTTTTAACAAAGGAGACATTCGCTATGTACCTCGGACTTAAGGAAATGCGTTACGAAAAGCTTCGTTTTAGCCTTCTAACGGGGGTCATGATTCTGATTGCACTCGTTGTGTTTGTGCTGGCTGGACTGGCTGATGGTCTCTCACAGGGTAACCGTCAGGCAATCGACCAGTGGCAAGCCAAATACGTTTATCTAAATAAGGACGCCAATAAAAACATTTCTGCCTCTCAACTCACTACGGACGCCAAAAAAGATGTTAAAGGAACCGATGTTGCTGCGGTATCAACGGATAGCACCGTCTTACGAAAACGAGGCAATAACACTAAAATAGACGTTTCTGCAATCGGCACTGAGTCAAAAGCTTTCACCATGCCAAAAATCATCCATGGACACGCTATTACCGGTAGTAATCAAATTATTATTTCACAGAACCTTCGTGATCAAGGTATTAAGGTGGGCGACCAAATCCGTTTGGGATCCAACACAACGCTACTGAAGGTTGTTGGTAGTTATCAGGCTAGCACCTACAGTATCGCCCCAACTTTATATACCAGCCTTGGTACCATTGCGAATTTGAAAGCCGCCGGCATGCCGGTTACGAAACCTTTGAGTATTAATGCTATCGTCACTAAAACGAGCCATTTAACAGGCACCAAACACAATTTGCAGCGTTTGCCGATCAATGATTTTATTCAAAACTTGCCTGGCTACAGTGCTGAACAGACCACGTTAAACACCATGATCTATTTCCTGTTTGCGATGTCTCTGGCCATCATCGGCATCTTTATGTACGTTCTGACATTACAAAAGAGTTCACTGTTTGGCGTCCTTAAGGTTGAAGGGATCGGCACACGGCACATTCTTGCCAGCGTGGTCACTCAGGCCGCGGTGATGAGCGTAATTAGTGTTGCAATCGGACTACTGGTCACCATCGGCATCGGTAGCATTGCGCCAAGCGGTATGCCCTTTGCGCTTAATTACCCACAACTTGGCATCTATGCCATTTCATTGATTCTGGCTTCTATTCTTGGCTCGCTCCTATCGTGGCGGACCATTGCAAAGATCAACCCAGTCACAGCTATCAAATAGTGCGTTTACCGAACCCTGGAAAGACCTGGGTAATACCTTCACACAGAATAGATGGCGAATAATCGGAGGAAATTATGACAAAAGTAATGGAACTCATTGATGTTTCCAAACGTTTTGGTGACGGTCATGTTGCTGTTAACGCACTCAGTAAAGTTAATTTTGAAATTGAACAAGGCCAGTTTGTTTCGATCATTGGCCCGTCTGGATCTGGTAAAAGTACTTTTCTGACAATTGCGGCCGGATTGCAAACACCAACTAGTGGTCAGGTTCTGTTAAATGGCACCGACCTCGCTGCCCAAACGGAAAAGCAGCGTTTGCAATATCGTTTTGACCATGTTGGTTTTATCTTGCAAAGCTCAAATCTGATCCCTTATTTAACCGTCTCTGAGCAATTCAAACTAATTGACCGGTTAGCACGGCAAAAATTTCAAATTGATGAAATGCACCAATTACTGGATCGATTGGATCTGCGTAAACTAGATGATGTCTACCCTAACGCTTTATCTGGTGGGGAGCGTCAGCGCGTTGCCATTGCAAAAGCACTCTATCACGATCCTGACATCATCCTAGCAGACGAACCCACGGCCAGTTTGGACTCCACACGGTCATTTGATGTCGTCGATCGACTGGTGAGTGAAGCACACGACCTGAACAAAGCCATCATTATGGTCACCCATGATGAACGGTTGATCACAAAAAGTGATGTCATTTACCAGATTGATGATGGTAAAATGCAAAAGATTCAACAACCCTCACCTGTCACTGACTAACATTTTCCCAAAAAATATCCGCCTCCCGAAAATTGGGAAGCGGATATTTTGCGCACCGATACCTGTTGTTTAGGCCCAATGATATCGTTGTTACACGTCACTAAGACGTTGATCAAATGGGTCCGGTTCAAAAATACTTAGTTCGTCAAATTCGGTTTCAATACGTGCGCCGGATTGCCGCCGATAACCACGTCATCACCAAACGATTTGGTCACCACGCTGCCCGCGCCAACAATCACATTATTGCCTAACGTCACACCAGGACAGATGATGGCACCGCCACCAATCCAAACATCATCCCCAATGGTCACCGGTTTACCAATTCCTTGCGCACCATTGCGTCGTAATTTTGGATCAGCGGGATGATTGACCGAATATATCTGTACTTTGGGCCCAAGCAGCGCATGTTTGCCAATACGGATAGGCGCTACATCAAGCATGACACAATCATAATTGGCAAAGAAATCATCGCCGACGTAAATGTTGTAGCCGTAATCACAACGAAATGTCGCGTGTACGCTGCACTCTGGTCCAGTGGCACCAAATAATCGTTTGATCAGCGTAGCGCTTTCTTTAGGATGCATTTCTCCGAGAGCGTTAAATTGTTCAACCTGCTGCCTGGCAGCCGCCCGTTCAGCAACCAACTCATCATCGTACACATCAAAGATTTCTCCAGTGAGCATTTTTTCTTTGTTCGATTTCGTCATCAAGAACCTCCGTTGATCCAATGTGGCGTGACGCTACTAAATAGCTAAGGCATCTTCACTGTTCCTCAAAGTTTTGAGGCTTTCCGTTAATCACTATTTAAAGCATCGTTTCCCGTCCCAATAATTATACTATTTTCAAAAGAAAGAGCCGAATCTACTCGATTCAGCTTTCCTTTGTAGCTATTTAGCGAAGAACTTTTTTTAATCTTTATGCATGCTCCGCCATTTTTTCGTAACTATGAACCGGTTTTTGCAAGACACCATAAGCATCTTGAACAGCCAACCAGCCAAACATTTGAGAAATGATACAAATATTAATTGTTGTCTGCCAACCTAATGCAGACCCGGCAGTTGTTCCACCAGCATATAAGCCCTTAATATCTTTGCCTTCGCGGTCTAAAACACGGCCACTAGGCCCGATAGTAATCCCTCCACGAGTGCAGCATGGCGTTGAAGTGATCCTGGAAGCATAATAAGGCGCCGTATCGATACTATTTAACCAGATTGGTTCCTTAATAAAGTCAGAATCGTGTCCTTGCTGACACATTTCATTGTAACGAGAAACTGTTGCTTTTAAGGTTTCAACCGGCATGTGAATTTTAACGGCCAATTCCTCAATTGTATCAGCCTTAACGGTTATGCCATCTTGTACGTCCCGGTCAAGCTTTTCATGATTATTAATTCCATGAGAAGGCCAGCTAGATGTGACGCCACCAATATGCAATACGCCATTTTCCTGTGTTTTGGCTTTCTCGTCTAATTTACTTTCGTTTTTGTCGTCAAATATTGACCAAGCTTTATTGTTAGGTGTTTGCCAGAACAATCCATCCGCTATTCTCATTTCGTTGGCTTGATCACAAAATAATGGATTTTCTCCAGCCTTATATCCACCCTCATTAATAAAACGTTTTCCGTTTTCATTAACATATAGTTGTGGCAGGCACGCATACGCTGGCCAATAAACCAAGTCAGCTAGACTTGTTGAATTAGTGTGATTATTGTATCTTACGTCAGATGTTAAGAAACTATCGCCCCAGGCTATAGATTCCATGTCTGCCCCAGCTTGAAGGGCCATTATATGCCCGTCACCCGTTGACTCTGGATAAAACATGTCATGACTATACAATTCATAACGCGGGAAGAAATCTTCCATCATTGCTTGGTTTTTACCAAAGCTTCCAGTCGTTAATATAACACCCTTATTAGCATTATATCTGATGTAGTTACCATCCCCATTTTTAGCAATAATACCCGTTACCTTTCCGTTGCCGTCCTGAATTAACTGGACACCGCGGGTATTTAGCAGGATTTTTGCGCCATTTCTTTCCATATATTTTTTGAGTGGAACAAACCAATCAGGTTCTGGATATCCAGGTTTACCGTAAGAAACTCCATATGGTCCCCACCCAGGTTCAACTTCAAGCCTAATATCTGATTCTTTTTCAATAATCGGTTTAATCCAGTCAATCAATGCACCACTGTGGTCAACGAAGGAGGTCACTACTTTTTGACTAGCCATTGACCAGTGATCGTCCCTCATTAAGTCACCAATAATGTTCTCTCTTTCCTCAGCACTAAATGTTTGGCCGGCGTCACGTTGAAATTTTGAATCAAACGCCCATTCAGCCTGACGTACCGCAGCGATATGTGGCATTTTTTCTAGAACCAAAGTAGAACCTAGTTCGGAAGCTTTGGCCGCTGCAACCATGCCACCCAATCCGGCACCAACGATGACGATATCAACCGTGTGCGTTTCTTTAACGTCCTCAATCGGTGCTGCTTTCTTGCTCCATTTATCGATAACTTCAGAAACTGTACTCATAAAAAAAGCTCCTTTCATCTTAGTTACTTTAAATGCCTTTCACAAATGAACTATATTATAATGAGTGGATGGTAGACAAGAAAGCGGTGTCATTTTGTGACAGATAACAATAACTGTAACATGAAGACAAATGGTCAAAAATCGGTTTTTGTTAAACAATGCATTTTTACTGCTCTGATGCAGTTATTGAATCAAAAACCTTTTGACAAAATAAAAATAAGTGAAATTGCTGACCGCGCCGGTGTGTCTCGTATGTCTTTCTATCGCTACTACAATAAAAAGGAAGACATTTTGATAGAACATTTGGATCAAGATTTTAATGATTTCACGAATGAAATTAACAAAATACCTGGTTTAAAGAGCCATGACTTTTGGGTTTTTTTTGTAAACAAGGTATTGGGAGATACTTTTATTCTTCGTCTTGAACTTTATGGTTTATCCGACTTATTAATTGAATGTACAAATAAATATACATGGACGATGATCACTCAATTTTTTGATTGGAATTTAGAAGATCCTGCCGTAAAGCAACATTATGAATATAATTCAGCGGGTTTACAGACGTTAATGGCCAATTGTTTATTAAGTGAAAAACCCGTTTCTAAGGACATGATCGTAAAAACAATTGAGACCAGCTTCCCCGTAAAACAGTAAATTGTAATCTAGACTTATCCTTATGGTTTAAGGGCATGTACTCAATCTGTTTTTCAATTCAATCCCATTTAACATGGTGCCCTATTCTACTTAGTCGGTAATCTGAGATGAATGGCATTTTGTTGAATGACTTGCTGCATAACTAAAATATGGTTCACATCCCCCAGTCTCTACGCCAAACACAAAACTGCCGTCGTACA
>DMZB01000308.1 GCA_003482405.1 Lactobacillus sp.
GCGCTGGCGTCATCGTGCCCAATAGAACTTGCATGTTCGCTGGGTGGCGGAGAATCCATGCCGTGGCAATCGCATTCTTCGACACGCCGTATTTGTCAGCAAGCTCCTGTAACTTATCGTTTAGTTCCTTAAACTTGTCGTTGTCGATAAATGTGCCATCAAAATAGCCGTACTGGAACGGCGACCAAGTTTGGACCGTCATGTGCTTGCGGCGTGAGTATTCCAGCAACCCGCCATCGTGCATCACGCTACGATCATCGCTCATGTTCACATGTAAACCTTCGTCAATCATGCCCGAATGCATAATGCTAAATTGCAATTGGTTGATGAGCAAACGTTGACTCGTGGCCGCCTGCAACATTTCGATTTGCTCCGGATTGAAGTTTGATACTCCGAAATGGCGCACCTTACCGGACGCTTGAAGTTCATCAAATGCTGCGGCGATTTCATCTGGCTCCATCAGCGGGTCTGGACGGTGCAACAGAAAGGCGTCGAGATAATCGATCCCCATGCGTTCCAAAATGCCGTCAACCGCATCAATTAAGTGTTGTTTTGAAAAGTCATAGCGTTGACCAAACACAAAACTGCCGTGACTGCGGGCAGGGTCAAAAATGATGCCACCCTTAGATTGAATGTAGAGTTGATCCCGCTTAACCGAAGACTTTGCTAACGCCTGTTTGAACACCTTCTCGGAATTACCCATGCCATAAATATCAGCGGAATCAATGTAGTTGATTCCAGCATCATAAGCACTATCAAGTGCCTTGGCCGCATCATCTGCAGACAAAGCTTCCATTCTCATGATTCCTAAGGCAACGGCAGATGCTTTAAAATTAGTACCGCCAATGTTGCGTTGTTTCATAATCGTTTCCTCCCAAATTAATGGTTAATTTCTAATCCAGTTTAACTATAAGACTTCACATAGGGTTGTGGTCAAGTTTCAACACCTACTTTGCCACGTTAAGTTCAGCAATTTTGACTTCGGTAGCCTGAACATCCTTCAATGCGCCCTGTAAAAATTCTGGATCAGCTTCAGAAAAACCTTTTGAAAATGGTGTATTCAAGAACATATCAGCCATCTGTTTGGCCATGTATGGTGTCACTACGATACCACCCATAGCTAGCACATTGGCGTTGTTAATCACGCGTGACAAATGGGCTGTCTCAATACTTTCACACAAGGCACTGTAAACACCGCTGAATTTGTTGGCGACAATGTTAACGCCCATTCCGGTACCGCAAAAAATAAATCCACGCGTAAATTCTTGGTTCGCAATGCGTTGGCCAACTCCAAATCCGACATTAAAATAGTCGGCACCACTGTCAGGTGTAATATCAGTGACCTCAATTCCCTGTTTGATTAAATGTGACTTAACCTGTTCTTTCAATTCAAAACCTAACGGATCAGCACCCATAATTACTTTAATTGACATTGATAAATCTCCTTTTTGTTTGCCCTTGTTTTAACGACAAAAAGAAGTATATTTCCTAGAGTTAACTCGAGGTCAAGAATTTTTCAAAAAAAATAATGTCAAACATTAATTAGCCTCAAAAAAAGGGCGTATTCTCAAATTAGACAGTTTGGTCCCTAAATTAACCAAGTCTTTTAAATATGTACTAAAGGAGCCTCACGCTATGCATTTAATTATGTTAATTATCAGCTGTTTCAGCGGCTATTTTGGTCTGATTCTCCTTGGCATCACCTTTCATGAGCGTTTCAAACTCAAGTGGCTGCCACTTTGGATCATCGGCCCTGCCATCATTATGCCAACCGCAATCTTTCTTATGGGTGCCTTTCCATCGGTGCCACTCGTGATTTTCTCCATAATTCCGATCGTTCTTTTTGACTGGTGGATGTTGAGCTTTCTGATTCACGCTAAAAAAATTCTACTATTACCAGTGGTCCTACTCGTCAACGCCGTCTACCGGTTTATCGGTGCAATCTCTGGATTATTATTGAATCTACTGGCTTCCGGAAAAGAAAATACGGTCCCGCTCAAAGGGGTTTTCGGCAGCACAATCGCCAGTATTATCAACATGGCCGGTGCATCTCTGCTGACTCTACCACTGATTATTATTTGTGCCTTTATCGCCCATCACTATGTTCGCAAATATAATTTCGTGGAATTACTAGAAAAATTACCTGTAGATTCCTACGACTATACATTACTGTCGATTTTTTCGATCCTATACCTCATTATCTTCACTGTCGCTTTGCAACACCCCGTTCAGTGGCAGGCTTATGCGGCTTGCGCCTTCACAATCGGTTTTGCAGCACTGTACTTCCAGCTCATCGTCTCTAAATATAAACGTATGGAAGCGAATCAGGCAATGCAAAATCTTAATGCGTACGGGCACGCGCTAAGTGATCTTAACACCAATTTGGAAACGTTTAGTCACGACTACAAAAACATCATGTTGGGTATGACACAGATGGTCAATCAAGGCGACGTTCGTGAATTGCAAACGTACTTTAAAGACGAAATTCAGCCAACACTCCAGCAGTTTGTCACGCACAGCGCAATCTACGCGCAGCTCAGTAACATCTCTGACGACTACATTCGCGGAATTCTGTTTGAAAAGTATAACGAAGCTACCAAACGCAACATTAATTTTAATATTGTTGTTGAACAAAAGGTGGATTGTCCCACGACAGAACATTTAAATCTGATTCGAATCTTAGGTAATTTGTTGGATAATGCTTTAGATGCCGCTGAACAATCCGACCGACTAGTTGATGTTGTGGTTACACCAATGCCGGATGAAACGCAGATTCGTATTAGTAATCACTTTGCCAAGCAGCGTCGTTTGGATGTCACCAGTCTCAGTAAAAAATACGCAACCAGCAAAGAAAATCATCGTGGCCTGGGAATGACCAGTGTCTCCCGCTCCCAAACGTCCAATATGTGGGTCACCTTTTTAATTGACGAGCAAACTTTCTCTGCGACAATTCACATGAGTCATCCACGTGATAACGATCATCACATCAAAGAAATCAATTCGTAAAGTTAGTGAACACAAGTCCACACAGAGATTAACTATTTTTAAACCGGCCACTATCAAAACAAATACCCTGATTCCCGAACTGCGGCAATCAGGGTATTTGTTTTACGCCTAAAATTCTGAACTTTTGTCATTAAAACTGATCGACCAGTTCGACTATCCACGATTTAAGCCACTTTAAACCAGAAAATTAATTTACTAGCGGAAAATATTGCGTGAAATTATAATACTCTCAATCTCAAATTTAGGGGGCCAAATCATGTTAAATGACAACCAGTACGACTACGACATTGAACGTTTGGGAAAATTACGCGATGAACTACAACGTTTGGAGGATAACGACTACGTGACTGCCTTTTACAAAGGATACAGCTCGGAAGGACTAACGCTTGAGGAAGTTCGCGAAAATATTCGTGAGTTGGAAGGTCAAGTCCGACAGCTCGAACGTCAACTAGACGAAGACGCAGACCAGTAATTCTGTGCCGTGAAAATCTGACAGGAGGCTCGTTATGCTTAAACGCTGGGCAACCCTGAGCATTCTTGGTTTGTTCTTCTTCATGGTGATCATCGATGGCAGTATTGTCAGTATTGCCATTCCAACAATCGCAAAGGCACTCACTATATCCACCAATGCGACCATTACTATCATTGACGTTTATCTAGTCACTATTAGCGCATTACTCCTTTTTGGCGGTCAATTGGGTGATCAACTTGGCCGTCCATTTATTTTTGAAGTTGGCACCGTCCTATTTGTTCTTGGCTCAAGTATTGCCGGTATCGGCATCAACTTACCGATTGTTCTAGTTGGCCGATTTATTCAGGCTATCGGCGCCAGTATGACAATGGCGAATAGTTATGCCATCGTCACAGATACTTTTCCCGCTCAATATTTAGGTCGGGCGTTGGGTATTGAATCTTTATTCATCTCGCTCGGTTCTCTAGCCGGTCCAGGACTTGGTGGGCTTATCCTTAGTTACCTACCTTGGGGATTCATTTTTTGGGTTAATATCCCGCTGGGGGTTCTCTGCTTAGTTGGAGAGTGGTTTATTTTCCCGCACCCACGAAGG
Source organism: Lactobacillus sp. (assembly GCA_003482405.1). Lineage (GTDB taxonomy): Bacteria > Bacillota > Bacilli > Lactobacillales > Lactobacillaceae > Furfurilactobacillus. The sequence goes on from DMZB01000308.1 coordinate 4,071, forward strand.
CCGGTGAAACCAAACATTGATTGGAAAGGTGTCTTTAATCTTGTTGGCCTGGCCGCAACTTTTTTTGTCGCAACCAGTCTGGCCCTTACTCATCCCGGTTGGGCTACGCTGTGGTTAGGCATCTTTGGCGGTCTCCTTTGGTTGTTTATTCGTCAGGAACGAACAGCACCAAAGCCCCTGTTATCGACGCAAATTTGGCACAATCAACGCTTTAGTCAAAACATCGTCACCGCACTTATCAGTTTTGTTGTGGGTTATTTTTTTACTCTCTTGGCGCCGCTATACTTGCAGCTTGTTTTACGCGACTCCAGCCAGTTGAGCGGCCTGTTACTCATGGCGTCACCAATTGTTGCACTTTTGCTCAATCCAATCGCCGGTTGGCTGACAGATCGTTTCGACAAGACACACGTAATGACAATCGGCCTTGGCATTCTAATCATGGCGCAGATTGGCCTTATTGTAAGCAACGGAAGCGCCGAACCAACATTATTTATCATAGCTTCAGGATTAATTGCCACCGGAACGGCTATATTTGGCACACCAAACAACACTGTGATTATGCAAAGTGTGCCGATACGTGAACGTGGCATGGCAGGCTCTCTCAATTCACTCA